>JAPHTL010000174.1 GCA_026193355.1 Rhodospirillales bacterium | reverse complement strand
CACCATGTGATCGGGCAAAGGCGCGACAGCGACGATCGTTTTCCCGTCACTCCCCTTGAAACGGATCGCACGGGCATGCAGGTGAACCATGCTCGTCACCCCGTCGCCCAACGCAAAGGCTTCGGCGCCCCCGTACTTGCCATCACCGATGATCGGGGTGCCGAGGATGGCGCAATGAACGCGGAGCTGGTGGGTGCGCCCGGTCAGCGGCTCCATGGCCAGCCAGGCCGCCTTGCGGCCTGCGCTGTCGATTATGCGATAGGCTGTTCGCGCAACCTTTCCGAAATCCTCATCCGCAACGACCTTGTCCCCTGACTTGCCCGGAAGCTTGGCCAGCGGCATGTCGATGATCCCCATGGCCGGCTTGGGAACGCCGACAACTGCGGCCCAGTAAAGTTTGCGCACGGTGCGCGTGCGGAAGGATTCGGTCAGAAAGGCTGCTGCCCTGGCGTTGCGGGCCAGAACAATGACGCCAGAGGTATCCTTGTCGAGGCGGTGGACAAGGCGCGGGCGCTCTTTCGCATCGAAACGCAGGGCGTCAAGCATGCCATCCAGATGCACAGCCGTCTTGCTGCCGCCCTGAACCGCCAGTCCCGGCGGTTTGTTGATGATCAGCACGTCACGATCCCTGTAGAGGACGCACTTGCGAAGGGCCTCGGCATCCTTTTCATCGATGCGCTTTGGCGTTTCAGGCTTTCTTTTCACGGGCGCGGGCGCATCACCCAGCGGCGGAACGCGGATTTCCTGCCCCTCTTCCAGCCGTTGCCCCGCCTTGGCGCGTTTCCCGTCAACGCGTATCTGCCCGGTCCGAAGCAGCTTCGCCAGGCGGCCGAACGGCAGTTCCGGATGGTGGCGCTTGAACCATCGATCCAGCCTCACCCCGTCTTCATCGGCGGCCACCCGCACGGCGACAAGACCGGTCATGTGAGAAGCGCCCGGAACAGATTGATCCCGGCATAGAAGCCGCCAACGGCCAGCACGACAGACAGGGCGACATAAAGGGCCGCCATGGCCGCGCCGGAACGATCCCCCAGATAATAGACATCGAGAGAGAACGTCGAGAACGTCGTGAACGCGCCAAGCATGCCGACAACGACAAGGGCGCGAATTTCCTCGCTGGGCGACCAGATCAGGGCCATGACCTCGACCAGCGCCCCCAGGATGAAGGAACCGACAACGTTGACCACCAGCGTCCCATAAGGAAAGCCGTGGCCGAACCAGTGGCCGACCTGGCTCATCACCACATAGCGGCCAACGGCGCCGATGGCACCCCCGGCTGCGACGGATATCATCATTTTAACAGACATGGTCACCAACCTAACGCGCCGCCGTCGCGCGGCACAGTCCCTTTTTCATACGGAAGACGCCGCCTCATTTTCCCGACGCCCGCTCGGTGCGAAGCCGCTGCCAATAGGCTAGGCGTTTGGTGATTTCCCGTTCGAATCCACGCTCCACAGGCTGATAGAAAACCTGCCGCCGCATCTCGTCGGGGAAATAGTCCTGCCCTGAAAACCCATCCTCGGCGTCATGGTCGTAGGCATAGCCATCCCCGTAGCCCAGTTCCTTCATCATCTTTGTGGGCGCATTCAGAATGTGCTTGGGGGGCATTAGCGATCCGGTTTCGCGCGCCGACCGGACGGCCTTGCCGAAAGCGGTATAGGCGGCGTTGGATTTTGGCGCCGTTGCCAGATAGAGGACAAGCTGGGCAATGGCGAGTTCTCCTTCGGGCGACCCCAGCCGCTCGTAAGCCTCCCACGCGGCGACCGCCTGGGTCAGCGCGCCGGGATCGGCAAGCCCGATATCCTCCACGGCAAAACGCGTCAGACGGCGGGCGATATAACGGGCGTCTTCCCCACCGGCCAACATCCGCGCCAGCCAGTAAAGCGCGGCATCGGCGTCCGATCCGCGCAGGGATTTGTGCAGGGCGCTGATCAGGTTGTAGTGCCCTTCCTGACTTTTGTCGTAGATCGGCATGCGCCGCTGCACAACATCGGCCAGGGCGGCAGGATCGAGGGGTTGCGCCCCCCCTTCCCCGTCGTTCGGCAGCGCGAACAGCGCCTCGGCCATGTTGAGCAGATAGCGCCCATCGCCATCGGCCATCGCGCGCATCGCGGCGCGGGCGTCGTCATCAAGGGGCAAGGGCGCCCCTTCCAGTTCCTCGCCGCGCGCGAGCAGGGTTTCAAGGGCGGCATCATCAAGGCGCTTCAGAACCAGCACCTGACAGCGCGACAGAAGCGCCGCGTTCAACTCGAAGGAAGGGTTTTCCGTCGTTGCGCCGACAAGGATAACCGTGCCGTCCTCAACATAGGGGAGGAAGCCATCCTGCTGGGCGCGGTTGAAACGGTGGATCTCGTCGACGAACAGAAGGGTGCCACGACCATCTTCACGGCGTTTCCGCGCGGCCTCAAAAACCTTGCGAAGATCGGCAACGCCGGAGAAGACGGCAGACAAAAGTTCGAAATGAAGGTCCGTCCGTTCCGCCAGCAACCGCGCAATGGTCGTCTTGCCGCAACCCGGCGGTCCCCAGAGGATGATCGAGGCAAGATGCCCCCCCTCCGCCACCATGCGCCCCAACGGCGCACCAGTGGCAAGGAGATGATCCTGCCCGACAACTTCCTCAAGTTTCTCAGGCCGCATCCTGTCGGCCAGCGGCCTTGGGGCACGACCCTCGAAAAGCGAAGTCACTTCTGGAACACCCGGCTGAGGATTTTTCCGTCTCGCTCGATGGCAACGCGCCAGGAACGCGATGGCGCCTCGACCGCCTTCAGCAAACCCTCAATCGTTTTGATCGTTTCGCCATTTATCTCGCGGACGATATCGCCCGGTTGGAAGCGCAAACGCTGGGCTGTGCCACCCTTGCGCAGTCGCAAAATGATGACCCCGCGCGGATTGCCGCCCATGCCGATTTCGTCTGCCAGGGCCGGAGACAGATTGGCGACCTCCGCGCCGGCCAGCGGGTGCTCACCCACCAACTGGGTCACATCGCGCGGGATATCCTCGGGCGGCGGCTGAACGGCAATCATAAGCTGCTGCGCCTTGCCCTTTCGCAGGATATCCAGCGTCGCTTTCGTTTCCATCTTGAGCGTGGCGATACGGAAACGCAGGGACTCCGGATCGTCGACCACACGTCCTTCAATGCTCAGGACGACATCACCCACATGCAGCCCGGCATTGGCCGCCGGGCTGTTGTCATAGACCTCATTGATCAGAACCCCGGTCGGGCGCGGCAAACCAAGGGAATTGGCGATGTCCGCCGTGACCGACTGGCCGGAAGCACCGAACCAGGGGCGGACCAGACGGCCGCCTTCGGTTACCCCCTCAACGACCGAACGAACCATGTTTGCGGGAATGGCGAACCCGATCCCGATCGAACCGCCAGAGCGGGAAAAAATGGCCGTGTTGATACCGATAATCTTTCCGTCCATGCCAACCAGCGCGCCGCCTGAATTACCCGGATTGATGGCGGCGTCGGTCTGGATGAAGAAGTTGAGGTCCGAGATGCCGACACGGGTCCGCGCAACGGCCGAAACGATGCCGCTGGTGACCGTCTGGCCAACGCCGAACGGGTTTCCGACCGCGATGACGAGATCGCCGACCTCCAGCACATCGGAATCGCCGAGAGCCGCCGCAGGGAAGGCTTCGCCCTCGTTCTCGATGCGAAGGATCGCCAGGTCGGTGCGCTCGTCCGCGCCAACCACACTTGCCTCGAACTCACGCTTGTCGGCAAGGACCACTTTGATGTCGTCGGCCCCCTCGATGACGTGATTGTTGGTGACGATCAATCCGTCGGCGCGAACGATGACGCCGGAGCCGAGCGAATTCTGCACCCTCTCCCTTGTCTCGCCGGGAACGGCGAACCGTTGGCCGAAAAAGCGGCGGAAGAACGGGTCGTCGAACAGGGGGGACGTCGCGCGGGTGCGAACGACCTTGCTGGTATAGATGTTGACCACGGATGGCGCAGTGGCGCGCACAAGCGGCGCGAAGCTGAGCGTGATCTGTTCATGTGACTGGGGAAGTTCATCGCGCGCTGAAGCGTTACCGGCCCAGAGCCAGCAAGCCGACAGAACAGCCGATGCGACGGCGATCTGCATACGAATGCGTCTTGTCCCGGAATGCACCATAGAACCTTTCCCTTTTCAATCTTCCTGCCACACCGACCCGGCGCAGACAATCATATATCCCGTAAGGTCGTATACCCGAAAAGACAAGGGGCGGCCCGATGGACCGCCCCGAATCTCGTTCGATCAACTGGCAGACCGCTTACTCGGCGGACTCCATCGCTTCCCGCTCGGCGGCCACGCGCGCCTTGTCGTCGGCGCCCTTGGCCTCCGTATCACGATCGACCAGTTCGATCACGGCCATCGGGGCCGCGTCGCCATAACGGAAGCCGGCCTTCATGACACGGGTATAACCACCGGCGCGATCCTTGTAACGATCGGCAAGGGCATCGAAAAGCTTGCGCACGGCGGACTCGTCACGCATGAACGACATGGCCTGACGCCGCGCATGCAGGTTTCCGCGCTTGCCCAGGGTAATCATGCGATCGGCCACTTTGCGGAGCTCCTTCGCCTTCGGAAGGGTGGTCTTGATCTGTTCATGGGTGATCAACGCCACCGCCATATTGGCGAACAGGGCGCGCCGATGGCTTTTCGTCCTGTTCAGTTTACGTCCGCTCATTCTATGCCGCATGGCGACCTTTCCTTCCTTGTCCGGGCATCGCGTACGAAGCCGATTGCACATCCCGCCGCCGCGTGAGCGCCTTTCCCGGTTTTAACCGGCAAGGGTGCGTCGTGTACGCCGGGAGCGGACCCTCATGGTCCGTTCTGTTCGGATCCCCTTAGTAGGGTTCCTCGAGTTTCTTGGCCAGATCCTCAATGTTCTCAGGCGGCCAATCGGGAATTTCCATCCCGAGGTGAAGCCCCATCTGAGAGAGAACCTCCTTGATTTCGTTCAACGACTTGCGGCCGAAGTTCGGGGTGCGAAGCATCTCCGCCTCGGTCTTCTGAACCAGATCGCCGATATAGATGATGTTGTCGTTCTTCAGGCAATTCGCCGAACGAACGGACAGCTCCAGCTCGTCGACCTTGCGCAGCAGGTTCTTGTTGAAGGGGAGTTCCTCCTCCTTCTTCTCATCAACCGCGCCCGAAGGCTCGTCAAAGTTGATGAACTGCTGAAGCTGGTCCTGAAGGATTCGCGCCGCCAGGGCGACCGCATCCTCGGGCGTCACCGAACCGTCGGTCTGCACCAGAAGGGACAGCTTGTCGTAATCGGTCGCCTGACCGACGCGGGTGTTCTCCACCTTGTAGGAGACCTTGCGGACCGGCGAGAAGATGGCGTCGACCGGAATAAGGCCGATCGGCGAATCATCCGGGCGGTTCATTGTCGCTGCGACATATCCCTTACCGGTGTTGACGGTAAGCTCCATGTTCAGCTTCGCGCCCTTGTCAAGGGTGCAGATCACCAGATCGGGGTTCATGATCTCAATGCCATGTCCCGTCTGGATGGCCGCAGCCGTCACTTCGCCTGGACCGGAAGCCTCAAGGCGCATGCGCTTCACGCCCTCGCCGTCCATGCGCAGCCCAAGGGTTTTGATGTTGAGGACGATATCTGTAACGTCCTCACGCACACCCGGAATGGAAGAAAACTCGTGCAACACACCATCAACCTGGATGGATGTAACCGCAGCCCCCTGAAGCGAGGACAGCAGAACACGCCGGAGCGCGTTGCCGAGGGTGAGACCGAAACCGCGTTCGAGGGGTTCGGCAACGATGGTCGCCGTACGTCCTGAATCGCTCCCAGACTTGATTTCAAGTTTGGTCGGTTTAATCAGCTCTTGCCAGTTTTTCTGAATCACGAGTGTGACCTCACGCCCGAAAATTGCAAAGAAGCGTCGCTTGCGCTACGCCAAAAAACCCCGCAACGGCCCGTATCCACGGGCCGGAGCCAGGTTTACCCTAAATTGCGCCGCGAGGCGTCGTCAGACCCGACGACGCTTGCGCGGACGACAGCCGTTGTGCGGAATCGGCGTCACATCACGGATGCTTGTGATGGTGAACCCGACCGCCTGCAACGCACGCAGAGCCGACTCACGTCCCGACCCCGGCCCCTTGACGAGAACCTCAAGGGTTTTCATCCCGTGATCCTGGGCCTTCCGGCCGGCATCCTCGGCGGCAACCTGCGCCGCATACGGGGTCGACTTGCGCGACCCTTTGAAACCCTGACCACCAGCCGACGACCATGCAATGGCATTGCCCTGCGCGTCAGAGATCGTGATGATCGTGTTGTTGAATGTCGAATTAACGTGCGCGATGCCGGACGCAATGTTCTTGCGCTCACGGCGGCGTACACGTTGCACAGTCGCTTTCGCCATAGCAGTACCTAGTCCTTATATCCGTTCGCGCTGTTACGCTTTTTTCTTGCCGGCGATCGGCTTCGCCTTGCCCTTGCGGGAACGCGCATTGGTCTTCGTCCGTTGCCCACGCACGGGCAGGCCGCGGCGATGCCGAAGCCCACGGTAGCAACCAAGGTCCATCAATCGCTTGATGTTCATGGCGACCTCGCGACGGAGATCACCCTCGACCTTGTAATCGGTGTCGATGAGCTCGCGAATACGCGAAACCTCATCGTCGGTCAGATCAGCGACACGACGTTCGCTGGTGAGGCCGACCTTCCCACAAATCTCACGGGCCTTGGTTTCACCAATGCCGTGAATATAGGTGAGCGCGACGACGACCCGTTTCTGGGTCGGGATATTAACGCCAGCAATACGCGCCAAGCTGGTTCTCCTTAGCGTTTCGCAGCAGAACATCTATTCCGCAGGGGGGATTAGGACGCGCGATTATATGTTTATCTGCGTCCCTGTCAACTCGTTGAGTCACCCCAGGATAGAGTAAAGCTGCTGTGTTACCTCGTCGATCGGGGCCATCCCGTCGACACTCTTCAAAACGCCCTTGCTTCCATAGTACGGAAGGATCGGGGCCGTTGATTCATGATACGCGCCAAGACGGGAGCGGACCGTTTCCTCGTTGTCGTCGGCGCGGCGCGTGAACTCGGTGCCTTCGCACTTGTCACACACACCTTCCTTCGCCGGCTTCTGGAACTCGTCATGATAGCCGGAGCCACATTTCGCGCATGTATAACGACCGGTGACGCGTCCGACAAGCGCCTCATCGTCAACCTTCAATTCAATGACATGGTTCATTTCCATGCCCTTGTCCTGAAGCATTGCGTCCAGCGCCTCCGCCTGCTTGACCGTGCGGGGGAAGCCATCAAGGATAAAACCCTTCTGGCAATCCGGCTGGTCGATACGGGCGGAGATCATGTTGATGATCAGTTCATCGGAAACCAGACCACCGGATTCCATGATCGCCTTCGCCTGCTGGCCCAGCTCGCTGCCGGATTTAACCTCGGCGCGCAGCATGTCGCCCGTCGAAAGCTGAACGATCTGATAGCGGTCTTCCAGGCGTTTCGCCTGGGTTCCCTTTCCGGCCCCGGGAGGGCCAAGCAAGATAAGATTCATTGTCGTCCCCTAGAGTTAGCCTTTCCGGCCCCTGAGTTTTGCTTTTTTGATGAGGCCTTCATACTGATGCGCCAGCAGATGCGACTGCACCTGGGCTACAGTATCCATTGTCACGGAGACAACGATCAACAAGCTGGTGCCGCCGAAATAGAACGGCACGGCGAACTTCGCGATCAGAAGCTCCGGAAGCAAACAAACAATAGAGAGATAGGCGGCGCCGATAACCGTCAAACGCGTCAGGACGTGATCAAGGTAATCCGCCGTGGTCTTGCCGGGGCGAATCCCCGGAACGAACCCGCCGTACTTCTTCAGGTTGTCGGCCGTGTCCGCAGGATTGAACACGATCGCCGTATAGAAGAAGGCGAAGAAGACGATCAGCGACATGTAAATCGCCAGATAGAGCGGCTGCCCATGACCAAGCAGGGTCGCGACGGTGCCAAGCCATTCCGGGCCCTGCCCGGCCGAGAACCCGATGATGGTCACCGGCATCAGCAGGATGGAGCTGGCGAAAATCGGCGGGATAACACCCGACGTATTGATCTTCAGCGGCAGGTGCGAGCTCTCGCCTCCGAACACGCGGTTACCCCGCTGCTGCTTCGGATATTGAACGATGATGCGACGCTGTGCGCGCTCCATGAAAACGATGAAGGCGATCACGGCGACCGACATCACCAGAAGGAAGATGATGAACAGGGTGGACAGGGCGCCCGTGCGGCCCAGTTCCATGGTCCCGGCCAGGGCGCTCGGAAGCGCCGCCACGATGCCGGCGAAAATGATCAGGGAAATGCCGTTGCCGACGCCGCGCGCCGTAATCTGTTCACCCAGCCACATCAGGAACATGGTGCCGCCAACCAGCGTCACAACGGTCGTGAAGCGGAAGAACCACCCGCCGTCGATCACTGCGGAACCGCCGCTAGACGACATGCCTTCAAGGCCGACCGCGATGCCGTACGCCTGCAACGCCGCAATAAAGACCGTGCCGTAGCGGGTGTACTGGTTGATAACCTTTCGACCAGCCTCCCCTTCCTTTTTCAGCGCTTCCATCCGCGGCGAAACGGCCGTCATGAGCTGCATGATGATGGAGGCCGAAATGTACGGCATGATGTTCAGGGCGAAAATCGTCATGCGCGACAACGCGCCACCGGCGAACATGTCGAACATACCAAGGATACCGCCAGCCTGCTGGCTGAACACATCCTTCAGAACGACCGTGTCGATGCCGGGGATCGGAATATAGGCGCCCAACCGATAGACGATAAGCGCACCCAGTGTGAACCAGATGCGCTTCTTCAATTCGGTGGCTTTTGAAAAAGCCCCGAAATTGAAGTTTGAGGCCATTTGTTCGGCGGCAGACGCCATGCGGATCGCTCCGGATACTTGGATTAAAGGTCCCTGAGGGCTACTTACTCGGCT
>JAPHTL010000026.1 GCA_026193355.1 Rhodospirillales bacterium | reverse complement strand
GCCTGCCAATTCACGGCTGGCTGATCATCGAAAAGCCTTCCGGAATGACGTCCAATGCGGTTGTGGGCAAGGTTCGACGCCTGACCGATGCGGCCAAGGTGGGGCATGGGGGTACGCTCGATCCCATGGCGACCGGTGTTTTGCCCGTCGCGCTGGGCGAGGCGACCAAGACCGTTTCCTACGTGATGGACGGCACAAAACGATACCGTTTCACCCTGCGCTGGGGCGAGGAACGCAATACCGACGATGCCGAGGGCGTCGTGACCGAGACAAGTGATATACGCCCCGACCGTGATCAAATCGAAGCGGTTCTTCCCGAATTCATCGGTGAGGTCGAGCAGGTTCCGCCGGCCTTTTCCGCGATCAAGATCAATGGCCAGAGGGCCTATAAACTGGCCCGCGAAGACAAGGACGTGACCCTCGCATCGAGAAAGGTGAGGATCGAAAGCCTTGTCCTCGCCGACATGCCCGATCAGGACCACGCGGTCTTTGACGTGGTCTGCGGAAAGGGCACCTACATGCGCGCCATCGCCCGCGATCTTGCGCGGCGCCTCGGGACCGTCGGACACATCGCGGAACTGCGCCGGACAGCGGTTGGGCGGTTCTCCGAAAAAGACGCGATTTCCCTGGATAAACTTGAAAGTTTTGGGCATAGTGCGCCCGCCGAAGAGCTCCTGCTCCCGGTCGAGACCGTGCTGGACGACATCCCGGCCCTGGCCCTGACCGAAGCAGAGGCCCGCCACATGCGGAACGGTCAATCCGTTTCGCTGCTGCGCGTGGCGAACCGGTCATCCCTTTCCGAACTGTCACAGGGCGCAACGGTATGCGCCATGTGTGACGGAAAGATGGTGGCCCTGGCCCGTATCGAAGGCGGTGAAATCCGTCCCGTTCGGGTTCTTAACCTGTAACCAAGCGGACCGCCGCGCCCAACGGGGCCGGGACCGCGCATTGAAGAAACGGAGTTTGACGATGTCGATTACAGCCGAACGCAAGGGCGAGGTCATCAAGGATTTCGCCAAGATGGAAGGGGATACAGGTTCCCCCGAGGTGCAGGTCGCGATCCTGACGGAACGTATTTTGAACCTCACCGAGCATATGAAAGAGCACAAGAAGGATTTCCATTCCCGTCGTGGCCTGCTGAAAATGGTTGGTCAGCGTCGGCGGTTGCTCGACTACCTGAAAAGAAAAGAAGCGAAGCGCTACGAAGATCTTATCGCGCGCTTGGGCCTGCGGCGCTAATCCCAGACGCCCGGTACGGACGCCGTACCGGGCCGAATGGAGACGGCAGGGCCTTTGAAATCTGTTCGTGCGGGGTACGACGCTCCGCAAGCCGCAGGCAAGATATCCCAGGCCAAAGATGGCCGTCTTCAATCCGTGTGGTCGCCAGGTTCGTCCGCGTTGCTCCGCCCGTTATCGGGAATGGGGGAAGCGGGCAGGGACCGATCATGAAGACGCGGCGCGATGGGCAGGGCGGAAAAGCCGCTCCCCCGGCCGCGATGGCAGCCACACCGTACGTACGTGGAAGGAAAGAGAATGTTCAAGGAATTCCGCAAGGAAATCGAATGGGGCGGTCGCCCTCTGATTCTGGAAACCGGCAAGGTCGCCCGTCAGGCCGACGGCGCGGTTATGGTTACCTACGGCGAAACAAAGGTGCTTTGCACGGTTGTCGGCGAAAAGTCGCCGCGTCCGGGTCTGGATTTTTTCCCGCTTAGCGTTCACTACCAGGAAAAGGCCTATGCCGCGGGCAAGATCCCGGGCGGCTACCTGAAGCGTGAAGCACGCCCGAGCGACAACGAGACGCTGACCTCTCGCCTGATCGACCGGCCCATCCGGCCGCTGTTCGCCAAGGGCTTCAAGTGCGAAACCCAGGTCATCTGCACCGTCATGGCGCACGATCTTGAAAACAACCCGGATATCCCCGCCCTGATCGGCACCTCGGCGGCGCTGACCCTTTCTGGCCTGCCCTTCATGGGTCCGGTCGGCGGTTGCCGCGTGGGTTACATCGACGGCGAATACGTCCTCAACCCCTATCTCGATGAGATGGACAATTCGGACCTCGACCTCATCGTCGCGGGCACCGTTGAAGGTGTGCTGATGGTTGAATCGGAAGCCCAGGAGCTTTCCGAGGAAATCATGCTCGGCGCCGTCACGTTTGGCCACAAGGCGTTCCAGGACGTGATCAACGCGATCATCGAACTGGCCGAAGCCTGTGCGAAAGAGCCGCGCGACATTCCGCAGCCTCCGGAAGGCACGGACGCGATCAAGGCGAAGGTTGTCGAACTGGGCGAAGCCGGTCTGCGCGCCGCCTATGCCGAAAGCGACAAGATGGAGCGCCAGAACAAGGTTGCCGCCGTCAAGAAGCAGGTCACCGAGACCATGGAAGCCGACGAATCCCTTGACCAGGCGCTGGTCTCCCAGATCCTGGGCGACGCTTTCAAGAGCCTGGAGAAGAACATCGTTCGTCGTGACATCCTGAAAACGGGCAAGCGGATCGACGGTCGCGACACCAAGACGGTTCGGCCGATCATCAGCGAAGTGGGTATTCTGCCCCGTTCGCATGGCAGCGCGCTGTTCACCCGTGGCGAAACCCAGGCGATCGCGGTTGCGACGCTGGGCACAGGCCAGGACGAGCAGCGGGTCGATACGTTGACCGGCGATTATTTCGAACACTTCATGCTGCACTACAACTTCCCGCCATACTCGGTCGGTGAAGCCGGTCGCTTCGGGTTCACCGGACGGCGTGAAGTCGGCCACGGCAAGCTTGCCTGGCGCGCCCTGCATCCGATGATGCCGAGCAAGGAGGAATTCCCCTACACGGTGCGCGTGGTCTCCGAGATCACGGAATCGAACGGGTCCTCCTCAATGGCGACCGTTTGCGGCGCCTCGCTGTCGATGATGGATGCCGGTGTGCCGCTCAAGGCGCCGGTTGCCGGTATTGCCATGGGCCTGATCAAGGAAGATGACGGCGTCGCCGTCCTTTCCGACATCCTCGGCGACGAAGATCACCTTGGCGACATGGACTTCAAGGTGGCTGGAACCGAGACGGGCATCACCTCTCTTCAGATGGACATCAAGATCACCTCGATCACCGATGAGATCATGAAGACCGCGCTGGCCCAGGCGAAGGATGGTCGTATCCATATCCTTGGCGAGATGAAGAAGGCCCTGTCCGAATCCCGTCATGAGGTCAGCAGCCACGCGCCGCGCATCACGACGATGAAGGTCAACAAGGACAAGATCCGCGACATCATCGGTCCGGGCGGCAAGATGATCCGTGAGATCACCGAGACCACCGGCGCCAAGATCGATATCGACGACGACGGCACCGTCAAGGTGGCGGCTGTCGACGAACGCGCCGCCCAGGCGGCCATCGAATGGATCGAGGGCATCGCCGCGGAACCCGAGGTCGGCCGTATCTATAACGGCAAGGTCGTCAAGATCATGGATTTCGGCGCCTTCGTGAACTACATGGGCAACCGTGATGGCCTCGTGCACATCAGCCAGCTGGCCCCGCGTCGTGTCGAGAAGGTGACCGACGTTGTGCAGGAAGGCGATGAGGTCAAGGTGAAGCTCATCGGTATTGACGATCGCGGCAAGGTCAAGCTGTCGATGAAGATCGTCGACCAGGAAACCGGCGAGGAAATCGAGCCGGAAGTGAAAAAGGAAGATGCCGAATGACCCCTTGCGGGCCATTCGCCTCCTGAAAAAGGGGTGGCCGGTATATCCGGCCGCCCCTTTTTTCTTGCCCGTGGGCAAGGCGGGGAACAAGGGATGAAGACGTTAGAAGTACATTTGCCAAAGGTGATCGGCCATCGCGGCGCGGCCCGGTATGCCCCGGAAAACACCCTTGCGGGTATCCGGAAGGCGGCGGCGCTTGGGGCCGGCTGGGTGGAGATCGATATTCGCCTCCTGCGCGATGGAAACCTTGCGGTGATCCATGACGCAACCCTTGACCGGACAACCGATGGCCACGGGCCGGTGATCCGGCAAAGCGCGGCCTCGCTTTGCGCGCTGGATGCCGGAAGCTGGTTCGGGCGGCGCTTCAGGGGTGAACGTGTCCCTCTGCTTGGCGATGTTCTCGACCTTGCGGATAACCTGGGCCTCGGGGTCAATATCGAAGTGAAGCGCAGCAATGGCCGGGAAAAGCAGACGGCGGCGGCGCTCATCGGTGTTTTGCGCGCAATGCCCCGGCGCCCCGCTGTTCTGGTGTCCAGTTTTTCGGTCCTCATGCTGAAGGCTGTGCGTGCAGCGGATCGCGCCCTTGCGCTGGGGTTCCTCGCCGAACGCCCGAATGCTCTTTCTCTGGCGCAGGCCAGGGTTCTGGGGTGCGTATCTTTTCATTGCAACGCATCGCGGCTGCGCGCCGGGGATGTTGCGCGGATCAAGGAAGCGGAGATGTACGCCTGCGCCTATACGGTCAACGATGCCGATCAGGCGGGCCGCCTTTGGGGGTGGGGGGTTGATGCGGTTTTTTCCGATATTCCCGATGTGATCATCGTGGCGGCCCGGTAGAGGCGAAAGGCGTTTTTTTTGGCAAGGGAGTCGTATTTCCCGCCAACCCCCATTATAAAGGGCCGGAAAGTGGGGAGCGTTCGTGATCATGGATTGGGGCGGGCGCTGGCAATAATCCGGGCAGAGAGAGAAACCGCGTGAAACAATTGAAACCCGTCATGATCTCCGGACGGGAAGTTCTTCCCATTATCGAGGGCGGCAAGGGCGTCGCCATATCGACCGGTCAGAGCTCCGGCGCTTTCGCCGCCGCAGGCGCAGTCGGAACGTTTTCCGCCGTCAACGCGGATTCCTACGATGTGAACGGCAGGCGCAACGACCAGGTCTATGTCGGAACGACACGGCGGCAGCGGTTCGAGGAACTCGTTGCCTTCGCCATTCAGGGCGGAATCGCCCAGGCCCGCATAGCGGCCGATGTGGCGGGCGGAGAGGGTCGTATCCACCTCAATGTCCTGTGGGAGGCCGGCGGCACAGAACATGTCCTGCCCGGTGTGCTGGAAGGCGCGCGTGGGCTGGTTCATGGCGTAACATGCGGTGCGGGCATGCCCTATCGCGTGGCAGATATCGCCGCCAAATATGGCGTTTACTATCACCCTATCGTTTCATCGGCCCGCGCCTTCCGGGCGTTGTGGAAGCGTTCATACAGCAAGATCCCCGAATGGCTGGGCAGCGTTGTCTATGAAGATCCGTGGCGCGCCGGTGGACATAACGGCCTGACCAACGCCGAAAACCCGCGCGAACCGCAGGATCCGTTTCCCCGCGTGCGCGAACTTCGGGTGTTGATGAACGAGGTTGGCCTGTCGAATGTGCCCATCATCATGGCCGGCGGGGTCTGGTACCTGCGCGACTGGGAAGACTGGATCGACAACCCCGACCTCGGCCCCATCGCATTCCAGTTCGGTACGCGACCGTTGCTCACGAAAGAAAGCCCGGTTTCGGAAACCTGGCGCGAACGTCTCCTCGGCCTGAAAAAGGGTGATGTTTCGCTGCACCGGTTCAGCCCCACCGGGTTCTATTCATCGGCTATACGCAACGGGTTCCTGCGCAAGCTTGAGGAACGCAGCGAGCGTCAGGTTTCCTATCAGCGCAACCCGGAAGGCACCCAGACCGCGGCCCTTCCCCTCGGCCCCCGGGGGCGTCCGGTTTACGTCACCCCCGAAGACAAGGTGCGCGCCGAGGCGTGGATTGCGCAGGGATTCACGGAAGGGATGAAAACGCCGGATTCCACGGTGGTGTTCGTTAACGAAAGCGATTCCCAGAGAATTCTCGCCAATCAGGCGGGATGCATGGGTTGTCTCAGCGCCTGTCTTTTCAGCAACTGGGCCGCCAATGAAGAGGGAACAACCGGCCGCCGCGCCGATCCGCGGTCGTTCTGTATCCAGAAAACGCTCCAGGCCGTATCCCACGGCGGCGATGTGGACAAGGAACTGATGTTCGCGGGCCACAACGCCTATATGTTCGCCGAGGATCCATTCTTCAATCAGGGCGTCACGCCGACTGTGGCGGAACTGGTTGAGCGAATAAAAACTGGAAATTAGTTGCTGATATCACGTAGTGTTGGATAGCACCTTAGAATATTGACTTGATCAAAGTCATAAAATTACCTTTTTATTCATTATAAGAATAGGTCCCGTCATTGGCGAAGCCTGACGAAGTATCCATAAAAAATGCCGAGGAAAAAAAAGTGAGACCTTATACTCAAGTTCTTGAACGGCTGCGTTCGGCCAACCTTCGACCGACCCGGCAGCGCCTCGCTCTTGCGAAACTGTTGTTCGATGGTGGTGACAGGCACATTACGGCGGAACAGCTGCACGGCGAAGCCATGACCGCAGGCGTACGGGTTTCGCTGGCGACGGTTTACAACACCCTGCATCAGTTCACGGATGCCAGGTTGCTGCGTGAGATCGTTGTCGACGCCGGCCGATCCTATTTCGACACCAATACGTCGGAGCATCATCACTTTTTCTACGAAGACAGCGGAAAGCTTGAAGATATTCCGCACGATGAGTTGCACGTTTCACAGGTTCCCAGCGCCCCCGACGGCGCTGTCATCAAAAGCGTGGATGTGGTTATCAGGGTTGCAGCGGCGCAGGCAGCTCAATAGGATTAATTTAGAATTACTCTAAAGTAGTTGACAGGTCGGTCGGGCTCTCCTAGTGAATAGGGGATGCGCCGGCCGATTTTTTTTGTCTGCTGAAGGCCGGATTGCTCCGTAATCGCCATGGATCCGATGTAAACGCAGGAACAGGGAGAAGAAAATGAGCTTGAAAGGCACCAAAACAGAGGAAAATCTCAAGGCGGCATTCTCCGGCGAATCGCAGGCCAACCGCCGCTATCTGTATTTTGCGCAGAAGGCCGACATCGAGGGCTATAACGATATTGCTGCCGTATTCCGGTCGACGGCAGAAGGTGAAACGGGCCATGCGCATGGCCACCTCCAGTTCCTTGAAGAGGTGGGCGACCCGGCAACCGGCCTGCCGATTGGTGGAACTTCCGATAACCTGAAGGCCGCCATCGAAGGCGAAACCCACGAATACACCGACATGTATCCAGGCATGGCCAAGTCGGCGCGTGAAGAAGGCTTCGATGAGATTGCGGACTGGTTCGAGACATTGGCGAAGGCCGAGAAGTCCCATGCCGGTCGCTTCCAGAAGGCGCTGGACACCCTCGGCTAAAAGCCTGACACAGAACATCAGGGGTTGGGGCGGGCCGGTGATGAAACAGGCCCGCCCTGTCTTTTTTGGGAAGAAAGCATTCCCCGAAGGGTGAATGGAAATTCAGGTAGGTGAAAGATGCGTGAAGGAAGCCTCGACGCGCCAACACGGCACCCGATCCGTTGGCAGGATCCTGACTTCACAGATCCGGAAAAGATCGACGTTGAATTGCGAAGGGTCTTCGACATCTGTCATGGATGTCGACGCTGTTTCAATCTGTGCGACAGCTTTCCCCGCCTGTTCGATCTGGTCGATGAATCCGAAAGTGGTGAGCTGGATACCGTGGACAGCAAGGATTTCAAGCCGATTATTGACGCTTGCACCCTTTGTGACATGTGTTACCTGACCAAATGCCCCTACGTTCCGCCACACGAATTTGACCTGGATTTTCCTCATCTGATGGTCCGTTACAGGGCGATGGAACTGCAACAGGGAAAGGCGGGATGGATCGACAGGCAACTGACGGAAACGGACCGAAACGGGGCGCTCGGCTGCGGAATGTCGGGGATCGCCAACTGGGCATCAGACCGTTCCAACGCCCTGACGCGTGGTGTGATGCAATCCGCTCTCGGCGTTCACAAGGATGCCGCCCTTCCCAAATATTGCGCCAAGCCATTCGTGGAACAGACGAAAGCCGCGCCGCCGACAGTCAACGCCGAGGCTCCCGCTTTCGGCCGCAAGGCGGTGATCTATGCGACATGTTTCGGCAACTACAACAGCCCGGAGATCGGCGCGGCAACCCGGGCCGTTCTGGCCCGCAACGGGGTCGAGACCGAGGTTGTCTACCCCGCCTGCTGCGGCATGCCGCAGATGGAGCACGGCGATCTGGCGCGCGTCGCCGACAGCGCCCGCACCGTTTCAACGGCGCTGATCCCCTGGATCGAGAAGGGCTACGATGTGATTGCGCTGGTTTCATCCTGTGCGCTGATGTTGAAGTTCGAATGGCCGCTGATCCTGCCCGATGATCCGAACGTGAAGAAACTGGCCGGGGCGACCTTCGACGCCACGGAATATGTGGCCGCCATCGCTGCGAAGGAAGGCCTTGCCGAAGGCATGAAGCCCCTTGAGGGCGGTGTAACGGTCCATATCCCGTGCCACGCGCGCGCCCAGAACATGGGGCGCAAGGCGGAAGAGATTCTGAAACACCTGCCCGATACAGAGATCAAGGTGATCGAACGATGTTCGGGACACGGTGGTTCGTGGGGCGTCATGAAGGACAACTTCGAAGTCGGGTTGAAGGTCGGGAAACCCGTCGCCCGTGACGCCGCCAAGGCTGGCAATGCCTACCTTGTATCGGAATGCCCCCTGGCGCGTGAACACATCGTTCAGGGAATGGAAAAGCTGGACGGAAAGGCGCCCGATCTGAAATCGCTTAATCATCCGATGCAGCTGCTCGCCCTTTCATATGGGATATGACGGAATATCATTTATGGCGAAGAAGAAGACAATCACACCATTGGACATCATGGATCTGGAAGCCTATGCGCTGATCAGGCGGAACTGGCGCAGGGAAATGGTGGCGTTCAAGAAAAACCGCCGGATTGGCCTGGGTCCCGATGCGACGGTCTATTTCGAAAGCTATGAAACCATGCTCTATCAGGTGCAGGAGATGATGCACACCGAGCGTGGCGGCGACGAACAGATGGCCGATGAACTGTCGGCGTACAATCCGCTTGTCCCGCAGGGCGACGAGGCGGTGGCTACCATCATGTTCGAGATCGAAAACGAAGGACGACGCGACCGGTTTCTGCGCAGCGTCGGTGGCGTCGATGCGCATTTCTTCATGGAGGTCGGCGGCGTTGTGGCGCGGGGTGCGCCGGAAAGGGAAGTCGAGCGAACAAACAAGGAAGGAAAGGCATCATCCGTGCACTTCCTGCATTTCCGCTTTACGCCGGAACAGATCGCACTTTTTCGTACGCCGGGAACGGTTGTGCGCGTCGGTGTCGATCATCCGAACTACGGCCACATGGCTATCCTTCCAGAAGCCACGCGCGCCGCGTTGGCCGATGATCTGGCCGATTGAATGAAGATGGGGGCGATCTACTCGATCGCTTCGTCGGAATAGACGCCCCAGATTTCCACGCGACGGATCCAGCCGTCATAGCCGTTTACCTGAATCCGGCACCAGACATCGTCCTTCTGGCATTCCTCCAGTTCGCCAACCACGCCAGATTCCAGAAGGGCCATGGGCGCAGCCCGGCTGTCGGGCCGCGCGCGCAGGGTGCGATCCTTTCCGGTGATGATGACCGTTCTTGCGCTGCTGAGCATGCTCTGGTGGACCCAGCCCTGACTGCCGCGCCAGTCGCGCACCTTCCGCCAGGTATCGAATTCTGCGACCACTTCCATGGGAAGTCCCTGGCGTTTGTAAACCCATTCAACCGGATAGCGTACGGACGGGCCTGTCCGCATGTTGACTTCGTCGGACCGCAGGGAGACGAATCGTGGCAGCGGCAGGCCGCTTCCACGCTGCTGGGCCAGGGCGGCCGCGATCTCTCCGAACGTGGCGAGAACAAACGCGAGGAGAAGAAGGGTCGCGAAAAATCCACGGCGGGAGGGAAATAAAATGCGCATGATGAAAAGGCGGTTCCTTCAGGGATCGGAGTGGTTCGCATTATAGCGGAGATCACTTCCCCGCGGTCAAGCGGTGCTTGGGAGGTAAAGTTGTTCACCTATGCGTTGAAAAGGCAAACGATACTGGACAGGGAGACGCCTTGCTGTTATCCGATTCAGACCCGCCGCTTATCGTGCAGTGAGGGTGGGTAGATGGATGGGCAGTCGTCGAAAAGGGGCCGTGAATGCCGCAGAAAAAACCAGTCGTTGTTGTGACGCGAAAGCTTCCGGATGTCATTGAAACCCGGATGATGGAACTTTTCGATGCACGCCTGAATCTCGCTGACAAGCCGTTTTCCAAAAACGAGCTGATGGAAGCGGTGAAGGACGCGGACGTACTTGTGCCCACCGTGACTGACCGGATAGACGCAAGCGTACTTGCCGCGGCCGGACCCAACCTCCGCCTTGTCGCCAACTATGGTGTTGGCGTCGACAATATCGATCTGGCCAGCGCACGATCAAAGGGCATTACGGTAACGAACACGCCTGGCGTCCTGACCGAAGACACGGCGGATATGGCCATGGCCCTAATTCTTGCGGTTCCCCGCCGTATCGCGGAAGGCGAGCGCGTGATGCGGACGGGTGACTGGCCCGGCTGGTCGCCGACATGGATGCTTGGACACCGGATCAACGGCAAGCGGCTTGGCATTGTCGGCATGGGACGGATCGGGCAGGCGGTGGCGCGGCGCGCCCGCGCCTTCGGCATGGCGATCCACTATCACAGTCGCCGGCCCATATCCGAACAGGTGGAGCAGGAACTGGAGGCGACCTACTGGGAAAGCCTCGATCAGATGCTCGCCCGTGTGGATATCGTTTCAGTCAACTGCCCGCACACGCCCGCGACCTATCATCTCCTCTCTGCGCGGCGGCTCAAGCTGCTGCAACCGCACGCCTATGTGATCAACACGTCGCGCGGTGAAGTGATCGATGAAAACGCCCTGACCCGCATGCTTGAAAACCGGCAGATCGCTGGCGCGGGCCTCGACGTGTTCGAAAACGAACCGGCGGTGAATCCGAAGCTGCTCAACCTCGACAGCGTGGTTCTTCTGCCGCACATGGGCTCGGCGACCATCGAAGGCCGGATCAGCATGGGCGAAAAGGTTCTGGTCAACATCCAGACCTTCATCGACGGGCATACGCCGCCTGACCGGGTCATCGAAACCATGTTCTGATTTTGGGGCGGCGCAACGCCGTCTCAGACGAACAGCATCGATCCGTCTTTGGATGCATCGTTCAGGAAGGTGACGACGCCGCCTTGCGCGAACGGAACATCCTCGCGCAGGTCGGATGCATTGATGCCCATGGCGCGCAATCCCATCTCGCAGACCATGAAGGTCGCGCCCATGGCGACGCAGGCCTCAAGCAGTTCTTCGAAGGCGCCAACGCCCCTTGATGCAAAAACGGCATCCAGCGCCGCGCCGTCGGCGTGGGCCGGGTCGCCGACCGGCATGGCTTTCCATCCCGGCCTCCCATCGCCGCCGTCCTTCAAAAGGGCGCGTGATGCCCACATCGTGAAGAACACGGTGACATCGCGCCCGATGGCCGCCGCGCCACTCGCCATTACAAGGGCGTAATGGACCTTGTCGAAGTCGCCGGAATAGACAACCAGCGACAGCTTATCCGGTGCAGTATTCGGCGTGTTGTCCATGGATTGAAAGGTCCGTAATGGTCGGCGACTGTCCGCACAGCGGGC
This sequence comes from Rhodospirillales bacterium, assembly GCA_026193355.1. Lineage (GTDB taxonomy): Bacteria > Pseudomonadota > Alphaproteobacteria > Rhodospirillales > JAPHTL01 > JAPHTL01. The sequence continues at coordinate 5,271 of JAPHTL010000026.1, read as the reverse complement.
ATCCCGGGTCGCGTTTCACCTTCACCTTGCGGAAGGTGGTCTCAAGCCCGTCGTAGATCAGCAGCGATCCGGCCAGGGTTTGCCCGATGCCAAGGATTTCCTTTATGACTTCCGTTGCCTGCAACGAGCCGACAGTGCCGCACAGCGCGCCAAGCACACCGGCTTCGGCGCAGCTGGGGATCTGTCCGGGCGGCGGTGGTTCACGGAAGATACAGCGATAGCACGGACGGTTCTCGCCTTCTTCATGGGCGCGGAAGGTATAGACCTGCCCGTCGAAGCGCAGGATCGCCGCTGATACCAGGGGCCGTTTGGCGAAATAGCATGCGTCGTTGACCAGAAAGCGGGTGGCGAAGTTGTCGGAGCCATCCGCCACCACATCGTACTGTCCGATCAGGTCGAGTGCGTTCTCAACATTGATACGCTCGTTATGGGCGACGACTGTAACTTCAGGGTTGATGGCGTGCAGGGCCTCGCGGGCGCTTTCGACCTTGGGCATGCCGACCCGGGCTGTCGCGTGGGCGACCTGGCGTTGCAGGTTGCTGACGTCGACGACATCGGCATCAACGATCCCGATCGTACCGACGCCTGCGGCCGCCAGATAAAGCAGCATCGGCGATCCCAGTCCGCCTGCGCCAACGACAAGCACGCGCGCGCCCAAAAGCTTCGCCTGGCCCGTGCCGCCGACCTCGGGCAACAGGATATGACGCGCGTAACGCTGTATCTGATGTTCGGTAAAGTCCATGTCGTGCAGCCTACGCAAACACAATCCGGGACGCTACCCCATAGCGCGCGGGTATTTGTGTCGGGGACTGAAAAGTGATCAGTCCAGCCCCAGCCCTTCGAAAAGCTGGGTGGAGAGGTAGCGTTCGGCGAAAGACGGCAGAATGGCGACAATCACCTTGCCTTCCATGCCGGGTCGCATGCCGATTTCCACCGCCGCGGCAATCGCCGCGCCCGAGGAAATACCGGCCGGGAGGCCTTCGGTCCTGGCCATCAGGCGCGACATGGCGAAAGCCGTTTCGTTGCCGATTTTCAGAACCTCGTCGACCAGCTTCCGGTCGAGGATACCGGGGATGAACCCGGCGCCGATGCCCTGGATCTTGTGCGGACCCGGAACGCCGCCGGAAAGAACGGCGCTGTCTTCTGGCTCCACCGCCACCATCTTCAGGTCTTTTTTGCGCGGTTTCAGGGCCTGGGCGATACCGGTCAGCGTTCCGCCCGTGCCGACGCCGCTGATGATCACATCCACCGCACCGCCGGTATCTTTCCAGATTTCCTCGGCGGTGGTCGTCTTGTGGGCCGCCGGGTTTGCTGGGTTCTCGAATTGTTGCAGCATGATCGCGTTGGGCAATTCCTTCGTCAACTCCTCCGCCCGCTCAACCGCGCCCTTCATTCCGCGGTTCGCCGGGGTCAGGACAAGGTCCGCGCCCAGAAGGGCCAGCATCTTGCGCCGCTCGACCGACATGCTGTCGGGCATGGTCAGGATCAGGCGATAGCCCTTTGCCGCGCAAACGAAAGCCAGCGCGATTCCGGTATTCCCCGAGGTTGGTTCGACCAGAACGTCGCCGGGCTTGATGCGGCCTTCCTTTTCGGCCGCCTCGACCATGGCCAGACCGATCCGGTCCTTGACGGAAGCAAGGGGATTAAAAAATTCACATTTCGCCAGCAACTGGGCCTTGCAGCCTGTTTCTTCAGTCAGCCTGCTCAGCCGAACCAGAGGCGTTGCACCGATGGTATCGATGATGCTGTCGTAAATCTTCCCTCGGAATTCTGACACCCTGAATACTCCCTGGTGGAGAGCCTGAAGCCCCTATTTCACTTTGTTGTTGTGGGTATAACGTCAATTCTTCCCATTTTTATGACATCTTTGATCATAATGGCAAAAATCACCCGTAAAAAGAACTAGATCGAAAAATCGAGGTTCTCGCGGCCTTCACTTTCAATCCCGACCTTCTGGGCGCGCGCCGTCAGGTCGTCGATGGATATGGAATCGAGCCGCCCCATGATCTCTTCCTGCAACTCCTGCCACAAGGGCCGGACAACCATGACGCCGAGTTCTGAACCTGTGGGCTCATGGATCGGATCCTCGCTGGTTTCCATCTTTCGTACGACACGGACGATATCGCCGACCGAAACTCGTCGCCTTTCCCGCGCCAGTCGATAGCCGCCACGGGGTCCACGCACACCGATCAGAACGCCTTCGCGCACAAGGTGCTGCAACGCCTGTTCCAGATACCGCCGGGGAATACCCTGCCTGCGGGTGATCTCGCGGCTTTGCACCGGCTCCCCCCCTGCGTGATAGGCGATGTCAAGAACCGCCTCGATCGCAAAAAGCATTTTCTTTGATAGTCGCAACATGGTTACACCCCTTTTCCGGTCGAGCCGAATCCGCCGCCCCCTCGGGCTGTCTCCGGCAAGGCGTCCGTTTCGTTCCAGTTGATGGTGGTTACCGGTGCGATCACCATTTGCGCAATTCGCATGCCGCGCTCAATGGTGGCCTGCTCCCGGCCGTGATTGATGAGAATGACGCCGATTTCGCCACGGTAGTCGGCATCAATGGTGCCCGGACTGTTGAGCACGGTAATTCCCTGATTTGCGGCAAGGCCCGATCGGGGCCTGACCTGGGCCTCGAATCCTTCGGGCAGCGCGATGGCGATTCCCGTCGGAACCACGGCGCGGTCGCCGGGATACAGGGCAACGGGCTTATCGATGGCGGCCAGCAGGTCCATGCCCGCGCTATGCGCGGTCGCGTAACCGGGAAGCGGCAGGTCCGCGCCGTGCGGCAGGCGGGTGACGGGGACGGAAGGGCGCTCTGTCATGGTGTCGCCTCCTCCAGCCGTTCGGCGATTCTTGTCGCCAGACGTTCGGCAACGGCTTCCTTGGATAGAAGCGGCCAGCTTTCAGCCCCTTCGCCGTCGATCAGATGCACCGCGTTGGCGTCGCCTCCGAATGTGCCGGTTGACGGTGACACGTCATTGGCGACGATCCAGTCACATCCCTTGCGCGCACGTTTCGCCGTGGCGTTCTCCACCACGTTTTCGGTTTCGGCGGCAAAGCCGACCACCAGCCGGGGCCGCTTGTTGCCGGCGGCGGCGAGTGCGGCGAGGATGTCGGGATTGGGGATCAGGGTCAGCGACGGCGGGGCCGCATTCGCGCCCTTCTTTATCTTCTGTGCGGCTTCGTCGGCAACACGCCAGTCCGCAACCGCCGCCGCGCAGACGGCGATGTCTGCGGGCAGGGCCTCAAGGCACGCGTCGTGCATCTCGCGGGCTGATCGAACGTGGATGACGGAAACGCCACTGGGGTCGGGCTGCGCGGTCGGGCCGGTGACAAGGGTCGTTTGCGCGCCCATATGCGCAAGGGCCGCGGCAATGGCGTGTCCCTGCTTGCCGGATGAATGGTTGCCGATGAACCGGACGGGGTCGATGGCTTCAAAGGTCGGGCCGCTGGTGATGACGGCCTTCCGTCCCGCCAAACGCCCGGCATTCCGGAAAAACCCGTCAACGGCGGCGACGATGTCGTTCGGATCGCTCATTCGCCCCATGCCGGTTTCGCCGCAGGCCATGTCGCCTGCTTCGGGTCCGACAAGCCCGATGCCGCGGTTGCGCAGGGTTGTGACATTGGCGCGGGTGGCCGGATGTTCCCACATGCGAACGTTCATGGCCGGCGCAATCATGACTGGCTTGTCCGTCGCCAGCAAAACCGTTGTCGCCAGATCGCCCGCCAGACCGGCAGCCATCGCGGCGATGATGTTAGCGGTTGCAGGCGCGACAAGGACAAGGTCGGCCTCCCGCGAGAGGCGGATATGGCCCATTTCACTTTCGTCGGTCAGCGAGAAAAGATCCTGATAGACCGTGTCGCCGGATACTGCGCCAAGGGCGAGGGGCGTGACGAATTGCGCGCCGCCCTGCGTCAGGACGCAACGCACCCCGTAGCCGCGTTCGCGCAGGCGGCGCACCAGATCAGGGCACTTGTAGGCGGCGATACCGCCGCTGACCACAAGAAGGATCCTCTTGCCTTCGCCCATTCCTTTGTCCGACCCCATTTGTTTGCCCGGGATTGTAATGACGCATCAATTAACCAGAAAACCGTGGTAAATTTAGCCGTCCGGCATTCACTGGACAAGCCTTATTCACGAAAATTTGTGGAGAATCAGGAAAACAGCAACGAAAACAAGGCAAATATCGTTGCGCCAAGGGCGATCAATGGCCACCAATTCGCTGCACCGTTGAAGCTGCGGTCTCCGCGCATGGCTCGAAGGGTATCGGGATGCAGGCGCAGTCCGTCTTCGGTAAAGGTGTCTGCGGCCCGTTCCAACCCTTCAAGGACGCGCGGCAGGCGCCGCACGGCCTCCGCTGCCTCGAACAGGGTTTCGCGCAGTCGCGCCTCGGGGCCAAGGTTTTCGACCACCCACTCCTCGATGAGCGGACGGGCCAGCAGCCACATGTTGGTGTCGGGATAAAGGTCCCGTCCCGTCCCCTCGATCAGAAGCATGGTTTTCTGCAATTGCAGGAGCTGGGGTTGCGTTTCCATGTCGAAATATTCGGTGACCTGAAAAAGCTGGCCAAGCAGTCGGGCCATTGAAATTTCGTTCTGCGGCTTGCCGAAGATCGGTTCGCCGATGGAGCGGCAGGCCTGTGTAAAGGCGTCGACCGATTTGTGCGGGGGCACCCAGCCAGCCTCGAAATGCACCTCGGCAGCGCGGCGATAGTCGCCATTGAGGAATGCAATCAGCATTTCGCCCAGGTGACGGCGTGTCCGTCGGTCAACGCGTCCCATGATTCCGAAATCGACGGCGGCGATGGTGCCGTCCGATTCGACGAACAGGTTGCCGGGGTGCATGTCGGCGTGAAACAGGCCGTCCCGGAAGACCATGTTGAAAAAGATACCGCCCATCTTTGCGACGATGTCTTCGGGATCGTGGCCAACGGCCATCAGGGCGTCACGTTCATCAATGGGAATACCGTTGACCCGTTCGGTGGTCAGAACCCGACGGGCGGTTCGTTGCCAGTCGATGGCGGGGATATGGAAGGTCTGGTCTCCCGCAAAGTGTTCGGCCAGTTCCGCCGCCGCCGCCGCCTCGAAACGGAGGTCCATCTCGATCTCGACGGTTTCTTCCAGCGCGCGCACTGACTCGACGGGTTTCAGGCGGCGCATGTCGGGACGCGCCCGTTCGATCAGGCGCGCCGCCCAATAGAACATGGCGAAATCCCGTTCGAAGGCTTCTTCGACGCCGGGGCGCAAAACCTTGACGGCGACCTCGTGGCCATC
>JAPHTL010000257.1 GCA_026193355.1 Rhodospirillales bacterium | reverse complement strand
TGCTACTGGAACAATCCGGAAAAGACGGCATCGACCATGGTGGGCGACTGGCTTTCGACCGGGGATACCTACATCCGCGACGCGGACGGGTATTTCACCTACTGCGGTCGTGACGACGACATGCTGAAGGTCGGCGGCATCTGGTGTTCGCCCTTCGAGATCGAGGCCAAACTGATCGAACACCCCAAGGTTCTGGAAGCCGCCATCGTTGGGCGCGCGGACAACGAGAACCTGATCAAGCCCGAAGCCTGGATCGTGCTCAAGGAAGGAGTCGAGCCGTCAAAGGCGCTGGAGGCCGAACTGTCCGAGCACTGCAAGGCCGGGATGGCGCGCTACAAATTCCCGCGCTGGTTCAACTTTGTTGAAGAACTGCCGAAGACGGCGACCGGCAAGATACAACGATTCAAGCTGCGCAACTGAAGGCGAACGTCGACACGATGAAGGAAAATCGATGGCACTGATCCGACAGCACCTGATCGACCCCGAGGTCTGCATCCGCTGCAACACATGCGAGGAAACCTGTCCGATCGGGGCCATCACGCATAACGACGACAATTATGTCGTCAACTATGACGTATGCGACGGGCGCGGCGATTGCATGATCCCCTGCCCGACCGGCGCGGTCACCGCCATGCGGCTGACCGATCGCATCTACTCCACCGAGGAACAACTGACCTGGGAAGACCTGCCCGAAGACGTGCTTGATGACGGTCAGGCCCACGCGGCAGATGGTGATGCGCTGGCGTTGCAGAAGGCCGCCCATTCGGGCGAAGGCGCGGGCGTCGTTCCCCCTGCTTCCGCCCCTGCTGCCAAGGAAAACCTTTATGGCGCATCCACTCCGGCCACCGCGACGGTGACCGGCAACATGCGTTTGACCGATGACGGCAAGGAAACCGACATTCGGCATATCGTGCTGGATTTCGGCAAGACCGCCTTTCCGTGGGTCGAGGGACAATCCATAGGCATTACCCCGCCGGGAACCGACGCAAAGGGCAAAAAACATCACATGCGCCTTTACACCATTGCCAGCCCGCGTGACGGCGAGCGCCCCGGCTACAACAATCTGGCGCTGACCGTCAAAAGGGTTACGGCAGACGATGCAGATAACGGCCAGCCCGGCATCGCATCCAATTACCTGTGCGACCTGAAACGCGGCGATACGGTTCAGGTGACCGGCCCCTATGGCGGTACGTTCCTGATGCCCGACGATCCGGCAACCAACATCATCATGATCTGCACCGGCACCGGGGCGGCGGCCTTCCGGGCCATGACCGAACGGCGACGTCGCCACCAGCCCGATGCGCCGGGAACGGTCCTGCTGTTCTTCGGGGCGCGAACACGTGGCGAACTACCCTATTTCGGCCCTCTCAAGAAGCTGCCCAAAAGCCTGATCGACGTCGAGATGGCCCTGTCGCGCGAATCGGGCGAAGAAAAGCAGTATGTCCAGGATCGCATGCGCGCCCGCGCCACCGACATCGCCCGTCTGCTGCACGATGAAAAGACCCACGTCTTCGTCTGCGGCCTGAAGGGGATGGAAACCGGTTGCGCCGACGCTTTCGCCGATATCTGCGCAGACGCCGGGATCGATTGGGCCACGGCGTCGGACCGGATGCGAAGCGAAGGCCGCTACCACGTTGAAACCTACTAGGCGGAGAGGATGACAGAGAAACTTCTTTCCCTTGCCGAAGCGATCGGAACCCTCGTCAACGATGGCGACTCGGTTGTCATGGGGGCCTGCCTGGAACCCAACATTCCATTCGCCGCCACCCACGAGATCATCCGCCAGAAGAAGCGTGACCTGAACATCATCGCCCCCATTTCCGACGCATCGACGGACATGATGATCGGGGCGGGATGCGTCGCCGAGATAACCGGCGCCTGGGTCGGCAACGTCTCGGGCGGGCTTGGACACAATTACCGCAGGTCCATTGAAAAGGGCGTTCCACACCGGGTCAGAATCACCGATCATTCCAACTTCTCGCTTGGTATGGCGCTGTTCGCCGGAGCCTATGGCGTTCCTTACATGCCGATGCGCTCGATCCTCGGTTCCGACATCGTCAAATCCAATCCCGCGTTCAGGATGGACGCCAATCCGTTCACCGAAGGCGACGAACCCGTGGTGCTGGTTCCACCATTAAAACCGGATGTCGCCATCCTGCCGGTTCAACGTTCAGATACGCAGGGCAACAGCCATCACTGGGGCAATTCCGGCGTGGCGCAGGAAGCGGCGCTGGCGGCCGATCGCGTCATCATCCTGGCAGACGAGATCGTTGAGCCACCCGTCATCGCCTCCGATCCCAACCGGGTGCTGTTTCCGGGTTTCCGGGTGACCGCAGTCTGCCACGTTCCCGCGGGCGTTCACCCGTCACCGATGACGGGACGATGGAAACGGGACAACGAATTCTTCAACGAATACCACCGCCGCTCGCGCGATCCGGCGGAGTTCAGGGCATGGCTGGA
>JAPHTL010000311.1 GCA_026193355.1 Rhodospirillales bacterium | reverse complement strand
CCCGGGCGGGCTTAACCTTTTGTGGGAGGGCGCGACGGATGATTCCGTCGCCTATAGGGAAAAGAAACGGGAGGATAACGTGGCAAGCAATGCTTCGACACCGCGGTGCGCCGCTATCGTGGGTCCGTATCTCAGCGGCAAGACCACCTTGCTTGAGGCGCTGTTGTTCGGCGCCGGGGCCATCTCCCGAAAAGGCAATGTGACGGACGGCAGCGCCGTTGGTGATCGCTCACAGGAATCCCGGGACAAGGGAATGAGCACGGAACTCAACATTGCGACGATGGAATACCTGGGCGAGAAATGGGCGCTTATCGACTGTCCGGGCTCCGTCGAATTGATGCAGGAGGCATGGTCCGCGCTGATGGTGGTCGATACCGCCATCGTTGTTTGCGAACCATCGCCCGAGCGCGCGGTCACCGTGGCGCCAATCCTGAAGTTCCTTGATGACCACAAGATTCCCCACGTCGTATTCATCAACAGGATGGACACGCCCGGCGCTACGGTGCGTGGAACATTCGAGGCATTGCAGTCCGTTTCCGCGCGCCCGCTGGTGTTGCGGGAAATTCCCATCCGTGATGGCGATGAACTGTCAGGCTTTGTCGATCTGGTGAGCGAAAGGGCCTATCGCCTCAACTCCGATCCGGCGAAACCTTCGGATCTGATGCAGATGCCTGATGATTTTGCTCCGATCGAGAAACAGGCGCGCGCGGAAATGCTCGAAGCGCTTGCCGATTTTGACGATTCGCTTCTGGAGGAACTGCTGGAGGATGTCGTTCCCTCGACCGATGAGATCTATGACAATCTGACCCGTGACCTTCACAAGGACCTGATCGTTCCGGTGTTCTTCGGATCGGCGGCGAACGGAACCGGCATCACCCGTCTGCTAAAGGTTCTGCGTCACGAGGCGCCTGACGCTGCCGAGTCGGCTGGCCGTTTAGGCATAAAATCCGCTGGTGAAGGCGTTGCGCAGGTCTTCAAGACGCTGCACGCAGGGCATGCCGGCAAATTGTCCCTGGCCCGGATATGGGGTGGCGATATTGCCGATGGGGACACGCTGAACGGCGGTCGGGTCGGCGGCGTCTTTTCGGTGATGGGACAGGATCACATTAAACAGCCGAAAGCCGTTGCCGGCGAGGTCGTCGCCCTGGGCCGGATCGAGGGCGCCTCCACCGGGGATATGCTCAAGGCTTCCGGTGGGGGGCGCAGCATCGGCTGGCCCGACACACCGCCGCCACTTTTTTCGCTGGCGATCCATGCCGAGAAGCAGGGCGATGATGTCAAGTTGAGCGGCGCGCTCCACAAGCTGGTTGATGAGGACCCCTCGCTTTCCTATGGCCATGACGAGGAAACGGGCGAATTTGTCCTTTCCGGGCAGGGCGAGGTCCACCTGAAAATCGCCTTGGCCAAGCTGGAGAACAGGTTTGGCCTCAAGGCGGCCGCCGACAGGCCGCAGGTTCCCTACAAGGAGACGATTCGCAAACCGGCCAGCCAGCATTCCCGCCACAAGAAGCAAAGCGGCGGACACGGTGAATTCGGTGACGTGCATCTGGAGATCAAGCCCCTTCAACGAGGAGAGGGCTTCGTCTTTTCCGATACGATCACGGGCGGCGTCGTGCCGAAGCAGTATATCCCGGGCGTTGAGGCGGGCGTTGTCGAGTACCTGAAGCGGGGCCCCCTCGGCTTTCAGGTCGTCGATATTTCCGTCACACTGACCGATGGCAGCTTTCATACCGTTGACAGTTCCGACATGGCCTTCCGCAAGGCAGCCGGAGCCGCCATGCGTGAGGCGATGCCCAACTGCGGCCCCGTGCTTCTGGAACCGGTCTGCAAGGTTACGGTGTCGGTTCCCAACGAGTTCACACCCAAGATACAGCGCATGGTGACGGGGCGGCGGGGGCAGCTTCTCGGGTTTGATGTGAAAGAGGGCTGGAATGGCTGGGATGAAGTCCAGGCCTTGATGCCGCAAGCCGAAATGCAGGACATGATCGTTGAACTGCGTTCGCAAACGCTGGGTGTCGGGACGTACGGTTATGAATTCGACCATCTTCAGGAACTGACCGGCAAGGATGCCGATCAAGTGGTCGCAGCCCGCAGCAAGGCGTTGGGCCGATAGGGTTTCCTCCTGGCGGCGGCCTATCGGGCCGCCGGGCGGGATACCGGAGTGATCAGGACAAAAAAAACCGGACCGCGAACGGTCCGGCAAGTCTAAACAGGGAGGCTTCACGTCTGGGAGACGTAGGGTCCGAAGACCCCGCGTTCTAGGTATTGCACCTGGAACATCGAGAATGTTGCAATGCAGCAATCTCTGGAGAGGTATTTACGCGTACGGAAACCCTTTCACCACTTGAAAATAGTAAAACCAGCCATGCGCACTGCGCATAGGTGGGTTGGCTGACTTTCTCGAAATAGCTGAAATCCTGAAAAAAAGCCGGACCGCAAGGGGTCCGGCAAGTTAGACAGGGAGGTTTCACGTCTAGGGAGACGTAGGACCAAAGGGCCCGGATCCGGGCGCTGGGCCCGGAAGGAAATGACGCAACGCAGCACTTCCACCAAGGAAGTTAGCCTATCCCTGCGGGTGCGCAATCATCAATTGACGCATCGTCCATCAAGTTTTTGTGAAAACGCTCCTTGCTGTCAGAACAGGGGCGAACACAGGGTAAGAGCAGAGGGGGGGGTCAGTACTGTCCTTCTGCGATTTTCCGCAGGAGAAAGTCACGAAGCACGGCGATGCGCTTTGAATTCCGTAGTTCGTCCGGATAGACAAAATAGACATCAACGGTTGGGCCGTCCGTCTTGGGCAATACCTCAACCAGATTGCCACCCTGATGGCCAAGATAGTCGGGGAGGAAACCGATGCCGAGGCCGACCTGCACGGCGCGGAAAATGCCGTATACGTTGTTGACCTTCAGGATTGGCCTTCTTGGGCGGCTTCCCTCAGGCAATCCTGCACGAAGAAGCCAGTCCAGATTGGTGACAGGCGGGTTGGCGTCGGATCCGTAGGCGATGATACGGTGGTTGTCCAGTTCCTCAAGGGTTTGCGGCATGCCGTATTTTTTAAGGTAGTCGGGGGCTGCAAAAATGTGGAAGCGCATCGTCATCAGGTGGCGTTGCACAAGATCCGGTTGGGTTGGCGGCGTCAGGCGGATGCCTACGTCCGCCTCGCGCATGGAAAGGTCCAACTCCGTATCCGCAAGAACGACGGAAAGCTCGATGTCCGGATACTCCTCAAGAAACTCCTTGAGCTTGGGCGTCATCCAGACCGACCCGAAGCCAATCGTCGTCGTTATCTTCAGCGGCCCAAGCGGTCGTTCCTTGGCGTCATTAAGGCGACCTTCAACCATCGAGAGCTTGGCGAACACCTCACGGACCGTGCGATAGAGAACCTCGCCCTGCTCGGTCAGGATGAGGCCGCGCGCATGACGGTGAAACAGCGTGGTGTTCAGGCT
>JAPHTL010000157.1 GCA_026193355.1 Rhodospirillales bacterium | reverse complement strand
TCCGGTGCGCGATTCATGAGCGGATGGGGATGTCCGCATAACCAGAACAATCATTGCATCAGGGTTTCCGGACGCGAATGCAACCCCGGCATGAAGGGCTGCGTCCTTTCCGGGCGGTACAGGTTTGCGCCGACGTCAAAAATCAGCCCTGCGGATCAGACAAACAAAGGCAACAGGCCGGAAAGTCCGATAAATGTGAGCGACAAACCTGCCGCTCCGGGGGCAACCACCATTGGTCGAAAACCCTAGACGAATTAGATGGAATTCGAACATAATCGCCGCAAAATTTCTGCCGCTGGAAAACAAGCGGTGTTTTCAGGGCCGGCGTTTGATGAAAAGCAACGATCCCAAAAACGCTTTACGGGAAGCCGAACGCGCGCTTGCGGGCGCGTTGGCGCGTGAACGCGACAACGAATGGCAGCTTGCCGAACTGGCGCATGAATTGCGCACCCCGTTGTCCGCGATGCTTACCGGCTCCGAGGTCATTGCCGGCGAACACTTAGGACCATTGAAGGAAAGCTACCGAAATCAGGCGCAGGTCGTTCACACGGCCGCGCAACAATTGCTGGCCATTTGCGATCGCATCCTTAGCGAGGCCATGGCGCGTGAAAAAGGCGAAACCCGCTCTATCATCAAGGAGGTCAACGCTGCCTCCATGGTCAAGGATGTACACCAACTTTTTGCGGGTATGGCGGAAAAGCGCAATGTCAAATTTTCCGCAAGCCTGCCACCAAACTTTCCAATACTGCACACGGACCCGGTGAAACTTCATCAGGTGCTGTCGAATGTCGTTTCCAACGCTATCAAATTCACGCCAAGCCGCGGAAAGGTAACGATCAGCGGCAATTACGATTCGAAAAAAGACGCAGCCATTATCGTCGTCGCGGATCAAGGGCGCGGCATGTCGGCGATGGAACTGATGAACGTCATGCAGCCCTTCGTTCAGGTTGATGACGCCGCGCAACACGGCGATTCAGGAACGGGACTGGGGCTGGCCATATCCGCCAGGCTCATGAAAGAACTGGGCGGTCGGCTGGAGGTACGCAGCCAGGAAGGCGTCGGCACCGTGGTTGCGCTTCACATTCCGCCAAAGGCTGGCAAGAGCAAAAACCACGGCACCTAGACCGCACGGAAAGCGGGGCCTTTAAAGGGCCTCGATCGCCTCCTTCAGAAGATCGCGGACTTCGCCGGCGATTGCGCCAAGCTTCGGATTGTCGACGCTGGCCATGGATGCAGCGGGATCGACGGCCGAAACCTCGACCTTCCCATCCTCGGTCTGCTGGACGATCACATTGCACGGCATCATTGTGCCGATCTTGTCTTCCATGCTGAGCGCCTTGTGGGCGAACTGCGGGTTGCATGCCCCGAGGATCACGTAGGGACGGAAGTCCACATCGATCTTCTTCTTCAATGTCTCCTTGACATCAATGGTGGTGAGAACCCCAAACCCCTTGTCCTTGAGTGTTGCCGTCACACGCTCAATGGCGTCTTCGTACGAACAATCGACGATCTTGCTGAAGTGGTAGGTCATTGCTGTTTTCCTTGGTTATCGAATAGGAGCGCGCCCCGAAGAGATAGGGGTGGAGCGATCATTCGTCCACCCCTGGCCCGGCATTTTTGTGCGCACGACAGGCAACGCCTACAAATTGGCAAGGCGCTCCAGCGCGGCTGATTTCTTCTCTCGCTCGGCCATTGCCTCGGAACGACGTTCACGCTCCGTCTCCACAACTTCAGGTGGCGCATTGCCGATGAATTTTTCATTCGCCAGCTTCTTGCTGTGCTTGTCGATTTCGGAATCCAGCTTGGCGATTTCCTTGTCCAGACGCGCCTTTTCCTTTTCCACATCGATGAAACTGCCAACGTTGATAAACACGGTAGCCTCATCAACGACGGTCTGAATGGCGCCTTTCGAGATTTTCTCCAGTTTATCCCCATCGGCCTTGACGGTATCAACCGATGCAAGGCGCCCGAGCCGACAGATCAGGGCGACGTGGGCATCCAGTCGCGCCATGGTTTGATCGTTTGCGCCCACAATATAAACGGGCAGCTCCGCGCCAGGGGGAACATTCATTTCCGCACGTACGGACCGCACGGCGGTAACCAGACGGACCACCCAGTCCATTTCCTGGTTTGTCGCCTCGTCGGCAAGGCTTTCATCCATCACCGGCCATTCCGCGACAATCAGATCGCCGCCCTTGCCGAATCCCATCTTGCCCCAAAGCTCCGCCGTGATGAACGGCATGATGGGGTGCAGAAGGCGCAACAACTGGCCAAGCGCCCATGCAGCTGTTGCGCGGGCTTCTGCGGTGGCCTTTGCGTCATCGCCCGTCAGAATGGGTTTGATGAGCTCCAGATACCAATCACAATAGGTTCCCCAGACGAAATGATAGGCCGCGTTCGCCGCATCATTGAAACGGAAGGATTCAATCGCTTTCGTCACATCACCGACGGCCTCCATCACCTTGCCGACGATCCAGCAGTTGACGGGCTCCCTGACGGTTGCGGGGTCAAATCCGGCGACCGGAACGCATTCATTCATTTCGCAAAAACGCGCCGCATTCCAGATCTTCGTCCCGAAGTTCCGGTAGCCTTCAACACGGCTTTCCGAAAGCTTCACATCGCGTCCCTGCGCGGCGAATGCGGTCAGGGTGAAACGCAGGGCATCCGCGCCGTATTTTTCCACCAGCTCAAGGGGGTCAATCACATTCCCCTTGGACTTCGACATCTTCTGACCCTTCTCGTCCCGGACAAGGGCGTGGATATAGACCGTGTGGAACGGAACCTCTCCCATGAAATGCAGCCCCATCATCATCATCCGGGCAACCCAGAAGAAAATGATGTCGAAACCGGTGACCAGAACGTCGGTCGGGTAATAGCGGGAAAGTTCCGGCGTTTGGTCCGGCCAACCAAGCGTCGAAAATGGCCACAGCGCCGAGGAAAACCACGTGTCGAGCACATCGGCGTCACGCGTCAGTTCAACGACATCTTTTCCGTAGTGGGCCTGCGCGGCCTTCTGCGCTTCCTCTTCGCTCAACTCGACAAAAATGGTCCCATCCGGTCCGTACCAGGCCGGAACCTGATGGCCCCACCAGATCTGGCGCGAAATGCACCACGGCTGGATGTTGCGCATCCATTCGAAGTATGTCTTCTCCCATTGTTTCGGGACGAAGACGGTTTTCCCCTCCTCCACCGCCTTGATGGCGGGGGCGGCAAGCGTCGCGGCATCCACGAACCACTGATCTGTCAACCAAGGTTCGATGACGACGCCCGAGCGATCCCCGTAGGGAACGACCATCTGGTTTTCCTCGATCGTGTCGAGAAGCCCCAATCCCTCCATTTCCTTGACCACAACATCGCGGGCCTCATAACGATCAAGCCCACGGTAATGATCCGGTGTGTTTTCATTCATGCGGGCGTCACGGTCGAGGACGTTGATCATCTCAAGCCCATGCCGCTTTCCGACCTCGAAGTCGTTGAAATCATGCGCCGGGGTTATTTTCACCGCGCCGGAGCCTTTTTCCGGGTTTGCGTATTCATCGGCAACGACAGGAATGCGCCTGCCGGTAATGGGCAACACGACCATCTTGCCGATCAGGTCCCTGTAGCGCTCGTCATCTGGATGAACGGCGACGGCGGTATCGCCCAGCATGGTTTCCGGTCGTGTCGTGGCGACCGTGATGAATTGTCCGGGCATATCCTCGATCGGGTATTTGAAGTGCCACATCTGGCCCTTCACTTCGCGCTGCTCGACCTCAAGGTCTGAAATCGCCGTATGCAGAAGCGGGTCCCAGTTGACCAGCCGCTTGTCGCGGTAGATCAAGCCCTTTCTGTGAAGATCGACGAATACCTTGCGGACCGCCCTCGACAGGCCATCATCCATGGTGAAGCGTTCGCGCGACCAGTCACACGATGCGCCAAGCCGCCGCAACTGGCCGGTGATGGTGCCGCCTGATTCGGCCTTCCATTTCCAGACGCGATCGATGAACTTCTCCCGCCCCAGATCATGCCGGGTCAGGCCTTCCTTCTCCATCTGGCGCTCGACGACCATCTGGGTGGCGATCCCGGCGTGGTCCGTACCCGGCTGCCAAAGCACATCAAGCCCCTGCATCCGGCGGAACCGAATCAGAATGTCCTGAAGCGTGTTGTTCAGCGCATGCCCCATATGAAGGCTGCCCGTCACATTGGGTGGGGGTATGACGATCGAATAGGTATCGGCATCCGGTCGGTTTCCGCATGCAAAAGACCCGTCATTTTCCCAGGCCTCGTAGTGCCTCTGCTCAACCTCTGCGGGGTTCAGTGTCTTCTCAAGCATTGTTTGTTTTCACTCTGTCCTGGAGCCGGCAATCGCATTGCCCCTCGTAACGACGCCGCCCGGTTGGGCCGGGCGGCGCCTGTTCCTTAACGTGGAATCCCGGTTCAGTCGTCCAGGCGCTCCGCGCGATTGATCATATGATCGATCTCCTTCTTGACAAGGCGCTCGATCAGATACGGCAAATTCCTGTCCAGCCACTCGCGAAGCATTGGCCGGAGGATTTCCCTCACCACCCCTTCCAGTGTCAGGTCGCGCGTGCCAACGGCAATATCGCGCTGGCCCAGCAGCGCCTTCGCCAGATCGGAAAGCGCATCCGTCGAGTGATGGGCGGTCATGTCCGAAACGATCCGGCCACGTGGCGCCTCGGGCGCATAACGCATATCCTCCGTCAGCTCCAGAATGTCATCATCCGGTTCCGACATCGGCTGCTGCTGCTGCTGCGGCGGCGGCGGCGGCGGTGAAGCCATCGCCATTTCAGGCTCAGATTCCGGCTCAACAGCGATTTCGGGTTCAGGTTCAGGTTCAGGTTCAGGTTCAGGTTCAGGTTCAGGCTCAGGCTCAGGTTCAGGCTCGGGTTCTGATGGCGTGGACGGTTCGGGGCCGAACATCGCATCGATGTCACCTTGCGACTGCTCCTCTCCCTCATCCAGCGCAATCTCTGGTTCGGCGGCGGTTTCTTCTGGCTCCGGCGCGGCTTCAGGTTCAGGGGGCGCAGCGGCCTCCTCCTGGATTTCCTCGCCATCCTCGGAAAGAATCCGGCGGATAGAGGCGAGAATATCCTCCATCGACGGTTCCTGTTGAGCTGTGTCCTGGGCGTTTTCTTCGGTCATCGATCGATCTTCCGCTAAGGGCGTTGTACAGGATTGCCGGAAAAAAACGGCCCATCAAGGCCATTCTTCCTGTGTGGCCTGCTCAGCGTCCCCCCCCTTTTCGGTCCAGTTCATCGACATCGCCAGAGCTGGCGCCACCAAACCACATATCGCGGACCTCACGATAGTGGTTCCCAGGATCGTAAAAATTCACGGCGAGTCCAAGCCCCTTCGCCGTCAGCTGGCCAACGGCCTCTTTCAACTGAAACGACGCCACAACGGCATCGCGTTCGGCCCGGACGAGATTGACCTTCGCGTCAAGCAGCTCCTGCTCGGCATCCAGAACGTCGAGAATGGTGCGGGAGCCGACCTGGGCTTCACGCTCGACGCCTTCAAGCGCAATCTGCGAAGCATCTATCTGGGCATTAAAGGAGACAACCCGGGCGCGGGCCGTATTCAGGCCTTCCCATGCCTTGGTCGCCTTCTCAATAACGTTCCGGGTCGCCACTTCAATCGAAAGACGCTGTTGCGCCGCCGTCTGTTTGGCCGCACGAAGCCGGGAGTAAACGGCCCCGGACTGATAAAGCGGAACCGACAGGCTGGCAGTTACCGAAGCGCCATCAACCCTGCTGACCTTGGTTACGGTTTCGAAATCCCGACTCAGCTTGCCGCTGAGTGTGATTGACGGAAGGAGTTCTCCACGAACGGCATCGACGCCGCTGAGGGCTGCCTTTTCATCATGCCGCGCCGCGATGACTTCCGGGTGCGAGGCCCGCGCCAGTTGAATCGTCGCTTCTTCGGATTCGGGCAGGCCACCAAGGGCTTCAACCTTCTTCAGATCCTCAGGCGCAAAGCCGACAACATTCATATAGGCCGCGCGCGAAGCTTCGAGATTCCCCTCCGCCTGGATCCTGTCGGCGCGCGCACCGGCGAGCCGGGCCTCCGCCTGACTGACATCCGTTCGCGTCAACTCGCCGACCTGAAACCTGTCCTGGGCTGCCTCAAGCTGACGGCGAAGCACCTGCTCGTTGCCGATATTAAGCTCAAGAACCGCCTTGTCTCGGGTGACATTGACGTAGGCTGTCGCCGCCTGCAAAAGAACACCCTGTTCCGTTCCTGCAAGGCGCGCTTGCGCAGCTTTAACGTTGCTTTCAGCCTTTTCTGTTCCGGCGATGGTCGCAAAGCCGTTGAAAACGGGCTGGGTCACGGAAAGGTCGGCGCCGACGGGATGACGCGTCTGCACCCTTTTCCCAGAAGTGCGGGCGTTGTTGTCCGTCTGTGAGGTGGAGTAGTAGCTCGAAACCTCGACACTGGGCCGCCAACCGGAAAGCGCCTGGGAAACCTGTTCGTTCACTGCGCGCAGGGCCGCCTGTTGCGCCAGCAAACCGGGATTGTTGCTGTAGGCAGCTGCCAGGGTTTCTCCAAGGGTCTGCGCTGACAGGTCCCGGGGAATCCCGGTCGCCGCCAAAATGAGCCCCAGAAAAACGGGCAAGGCTTTGTTCATGCGAGTCCCTTTCTGCGTACGCTGCGTAAGTCTAACTGCCCCGCTTTCGCAAGGCAAAGGATTCAAATACTTGGCCCGGACCGGCGGCGCTTCATGAGCCGCTGCGGCAAGGCGCGATAAAAACAGTGCCGTGACGCACACCATCGCGATTTAGCGTTTTCTTTCAACACAATACGATCAAGCAATCATCACACCTGACGCCTTGCAAAAGCGTATCGGCGGAAAGGCCCACATGCATTCAGTTGGGGAAATTGAAGATGAAAGCAGGTCCTGCTGTCAGAAAACAAACCCCACGCCCACTGCGAATCCGGGAAGCGAAGGCGACCCGGCATCAAAAAGGGTGCGACGACTGACAATTCCGTTGCTGTTATGCCACAGGCAGGCCTTGCCAAACCCCTTCTCGCCCTGAACCACCGCGACCAGACGGCCGCCATCGGACAATTGACTGATAATTTTCTCCGGGACTTCGGCGACCGAGCCATCGAAAAAGATTGCGTCATAGGGGGCATGCCCGGGATAGCCGTCCGCCAACGCGCCTTCGACGACAACGGCATTGTCGATTCCCATCTCGCCTAGCGTTGCAGTGGCGTTTTCCACAAAGGTCGAATCGCTTTCCACCGCCACCACGGAATTAACCAGCCGAGCCAGTACGGCGGCGCTGTATCCGGTTGCGCATCCTATGACGAGAGCAGCATTATCCGGTGAAAGTGATAGTTCCTGCACCAAACGCGCCAGAAGAGGCGGCTCCATAAGGAAACGGTCGCCGCCAAGCGGCACGGCTTCATCCATATAGGCGACCCCGCGCATCTGTCCCGGCACGAAAGATTCTCTCGCAAGACCGGCCAAGGCATCGATAACCAAGGGATCTGTTACATGGTTGGGGCGTATCTGCCCCTCGACCATGTTGTGGCGTGCTGTGGCAAAATCCATGGTAAAATCATTCCGCTGTATGGCAGTTGGTGGTCAAGGACCGCCCGGTTCCGGCCCCGTTTCAGAGTCGCCGAAGAGCCTCGGCCTATATAGACCCTGCGGGACCTGAATACAACGGTCTGATGCCGCTTTCGCCACGCCCCTCTTCCTTCAGGCCGTCACAACCACCCCTCAATGATTCCACGCGCGGACATCCCGTGCGAAAGGAAATTCACGCATCTCGCAATCGCAGTCTTGACCGGCATGGGAGCCCGGTATAGGTTCCGTGCGCTCGGCGGGGCACGGTACGAGACGCATGGGTTTGCCAAACGCCATAGCACTCGAATTTCCCGCCTTCGGGCGCGGTGGCAGAGTGGCTATGCAGAGGACTGCAAATCCTTGTACGTCGGTTCGATTCCGGCCCGCGCCTCCAGTTGATCCGGAGTAGCTCAGTGGTAGAGCAGGCGGCTGTTAACCGCCCGGTCGGGGGTTCGAATCCCTCCTCCGGAGCCATTTCAAGACAAAAAGGCG
>JAPHTL010000264.1 GCA_026193355.1 Rhodospirillales bacterium | reverse complement strand
GGCGCGTGGTCATGGCGGAAAGGTCGCGGCGGCTGATATCCAGTGCGTCGATGTCAGTGCGTATGGTGGCTGGGAGGGAGTCGATGAACATTGACACCTGATCCGGGTCGGGGTTGTCCAGAAGGGCCATGACGGCGCGGCCCTCCGGCCCCAGACCACCCCTCAGTGCATCGATGGGGGCGTTCGGGTTGTGCAGTTTTATATCGGCGATGCGCGCCATCAGGCGGCGCTCGTCGGGCAATGAGAGGCGGTCCGCATTGGCGCGCACGAAGGCCCATTTGCCGTAGGGGTTGGGATTGCCCTTCACCCAGGGGGCGTCCGGCCCGGACCGGGCATGCCCCGTTGTCATGTAGGCCAGCGTTTCGTGAAGGTCGTGGTATCCGCCAATCCCGACGATGAACGAAATGGAGGGGGCGGGTGCGGTATCGAGGGCGGCGAGGACCGTCGGACCCACGGCGTAGGAAAGCGCGGCGACGCCGACCGGGCCATTCGTCCGTTCGGCCAGATGGCGGGCGGCGGCGGCGATGGTGCGGGCATCTTCGGGGGCAACCCGCAGGGTTCGCAGGTTGGGGATATCCGGGACCATCACCGTAAAGCCTGCCCGCGCCAATATCCCGGCCAGGGCCTTCAGGCGTGGATCGTCCTTTCCCGCCCGCGATGCGCCGGGCACCAGCACCAGTCCGGCGCCCCTGCCCTCCGTCGTTTGATAGATGTCAGCCTCAAGGGGAATGCCGTTTGCGTCATATGTCGTATGGGTGGGGGGCAGCGGGACGCTGTCGTGCATGGTTGCCAGATCGGCCAGCACGAAGAAGGACTCGACGGCGCGAAGTGGCGCACAGGCCACCAGAGCCGCGGCGAGCAAAAGGGCGGCAGTGAACGGGAAAAGACGTCTGCGTCGCATCCATGCGCCCCCTCATTCCCGCTTCATTGCCAGAACGGGATCGTCGCGCGTTGCGGGCCATGAGGCAAGGGGGAGGCGGTCAGTGGGTGTTTTTGGGCAGTGGCGGCCGTCCCGAGAAGGTGTAGGCGTTCTTGCCCGCGGCCTTGACCGCGTACATGCAGTCGTCCGCGGCCAGCAGAAGGGTGTCCACATTCGTTCCGTGCTGTGGGAAGACGGCGATGCCGATACTGGCCCCTATTTTTCCCTCACGCCCGTCAAGGTCGAAGGGCGCCTCAAGGGTGGCGAGGATTTTTCTGGCGATGCCTGCGATATCCGTTTCGGTTCCAGCCTTGGGGCAGCAGATGACGAACTCGTCGCCACCAAAGCGCGCCACCGTATCGGAAACCCGTACGGAATCGTCCAGCCGCTCGGAGACCTGCTTCAGCAATTCGTCGCCGGCGTCGTGACCCATGGTGTCGTTGATCGCCTTGAAACCGTCAAGGTCGATGAACATGAGGGCAAGGGTCGTTTGATCCCGGGTGGCGTGCCTGATCTCATTGTCCAGCAACCCCATCATAAGGCTGCGGTTGGGCAGGCCGGTCAGGGCGTCGTGACGGGCCAGATAGGACATCTGTTCCTCGGCCTTGCGCCTGCGATCCACTTCCTCGCTCAATTCCCGGGTGCGATCACTGACCCGTTGCTCCAGCTCCATGTTCAGCTTGTGCAGGGACATCACCGCCTTTCGGTGCGCCGTGATGTCGTGCACCTCAATCATGAAGGCGTGCCCTGTGTCGCCAAGGGCCGTCAGGCCGGTGTGCACGTCGATGAATCCGCCGTCGCGCCGCGCCAGACGGGCCGGGATCATGTCCTCTTCCTGCGCCATTTCGGCGATCATGTCGCCGAAAAGTTCGGCGTAGTCCGAATGGAAAATCGATGCGACGGGTTCGCCGACAACGTACTCTGCGCCTTTCGCCCCGATCAGTTCGACCCCTGCGTGATTGATGAAAGTGATCTTTCCGTCCTCAACTGCGGCGATCATCTGCATGGTGTTGCCGACCAGCTTGCGGAAACGCGCCTCGCTGCGCTGGATGTCTTCGGCCATGTGGATGCGTTCGCTGATGTCGGTGGCGCGGACGACAAGGTATTCATCGCCCAGTTCACGCGCCCATTGCACACGGAAGTCGACCCCGAATGTTGTGCCGTCAACGCGCCGGATTTTAGCCGGGCAGACGCCTTCTTCCTCAAGGAACATGTTCAGCGTGTCGTCGTCCTGATATTCGGCTGGCATGAAATCGGTGAACGGTCGACCGATCACCTGTGAACGGTCCTTCGCGCGCAGCAGGTCAAGGCCGTGATCGTTGATGCGAAGAATAATGCCGTCCTGACACAGGCAGGCGAGGTCGTCGAAAAACTCCAGGAAAGCCTGTATGGTTTCCCAGCTGAATCGCAGGCCTGCGGCCCTTCTATCCTCGGCGATGCTGTTCATTGGATTCTTCTGTTTGCATTGCATCTGCCGGAAACCTACACGACGAAGGCTGCAGAATCCAAGAAAACGTTGACATATCCCTGTGTGCTGGATGGGGGTCACCCCGGCAGGTAGAAGGCCTTGACCAGCAGGGGAACAATGTCATTGGTCACGGCGACCGGCTCGATTGTGAACACAGCCATCCTGTCGATAAATCTTTCGGGCGGAAAAAGGCTGCCTGCCAGATGATAATTTTCCCTGTCCCGGTAATCATCGAACAGGACGGTCGTTCTGCGCGTTACGTTCAGGCAGGCGGCCAGAAAACACCCGACCCGGAAACGCCCGTCGATCAGGATCACGTCGGGCTGCAAGGCGCGCCGCCGCGCATGTTCCCACAACCCGAAGGAATAATCGGGGAAGTTACGCCATTTTTCCTCGCTCACCGGTGCGCCCCAATCTCCCGTCGGGCCGATATCGGCATGCAGGATCACCGGCCGGGACAGAATCCCCGCTCCATCAAGGACCGCATTCATCGATGCCGCCCAGTCGGCGTCGCTTTCCACCGTAACGATGGTTTTGCCAGGCATTTCCGCCGCCATCACTGTTGATCCACCCGAGCCATACTCAAAAATGACTTCCGCCGCGGCATAGGTCTTCTCGACGTACGCGGCGACGTCGGGGGGGAAGGTCAGGGGCGGTTTTTCGATGGTCATGGTTGCTCAGGTCTGCCGGGGTTGTAGGTGGGGCGAAGTTTGGTGCGGGCGGCCGGACTCGAACCGGCATGACCGTAAGGTCGAGGGATTTTAAGTCCCTTGCGTCTACCAATTCCGCCACGCCCGCGACGGTTCGCCGATTACACAATCCTTGCGGCGTGGGTGCAGAATGCCCGCTTGATCCTGTCGTCGCAACCGGGAACGGCGCGGCCTCGGAATATCCACAAAACGCACAGGGTTGCACACGGCCATCCGTGTAGATTATCGTTCCTGATGAATATGTTTCGGGCTATCGGCGTTCGGAATTTTGCGAATGCGAAAACCGGGCTTTCCAGTCACCAACCCGAATGGGTGGGTAAAAGCCTGCCGCATTGGGTGTGGAAAGTAATAATTTGTCCAAGTATCGTTCTGTTGAGAAATAAACTTACGTATTTGACCGGAAAGGCGTTCTTCTTTAACTTTCCGGGCCTGTCTGTTGCATCACCTTCTTTGGAGTCGGTGTTTCCGGTTTGTCATGGTGCGGCGCAACAATACGGGCAGGACGACCGCTGTTTGTGTGAACGTCGGAATGAACGCCGAAAAGAACGTTGAAATGAAAGTGGATACGAGCGGCGGGATATGGGGATGCCCCGTCGTCGCGGAGGGATATGGATGAACCCGCAGGGCCGTGGAAATGACGCCACCGCCAACCGCCCCGCGTTTTCGCGGGGCGCAGCGATTCGCGCACGCGCGTTACATGCGCGCGCGAACAGCCTGTGCGCGATCTTGCGGGTGATCGGATGAGCGAATACTTCCTCCTGCTTCTGGCCACTGCGCTGGTCAACAACGTGGTGCTGGTCAAGTTCCTTGGCCTGTGCCCGTTCATGGGCGTTTCCAACAAGCTCGATTCTGCAATCGGCATGGGGTTCGCCACCACATTCGTCCTTACCCTGTCGGCAGCGTCCAGCTGGCTTATCGAACGATTCGTGCTGGAACCGCTGGGGATCGAATACCTGCGCATCCTCACCTTCATCATGGTGATCGCTGCGGTCGTGCAGTTCACCGAAATGGTGGTGCGCAAGACATCGCCGGTGCTCTATCAGGTTCTCGGCATCTTCCTGCCGCTGATCACCACCAACTGCGCCGTGCTCGGCGTTGCATTGCTCAACGTGCAGCAGGATCACACCTTCGTCGAAAGCCTGCTGTACGGCTTTGGCTCGGCCATGGGATTCACGCTGGTCATGGTGATGTTTGCCGGGTTGCGCGAACGCCTCGCCCTGGCCGATGTCCCCGCGACCTTCGCGGGCGCGCCCATCGGATTTATCGTCGCCGGTCTTCTCTCACTGGCCTTTCTGGGCTTCTCCGGTCTGGCCGCGCCATGAGGGGGAACGGATGACCGAAGCACTCCTCAGCCTTACCGTTCTTGGCGTCACACTGGGCGCATTGCTCGGTCTGGCGGCGCGTTATCTGAGCGTCAAGGAAAGCCCGCTGAAGGCCGAACTGACCGACATGATGCCCGGCACGAATTGCGGACAATGCGGACAGCCCGGTTGCGCCGCCGCCGCCGATGCCTTGATCGGTGGGCAGGCCGAGGTGACGCTGTGTCCGCCGGGCGGGCGCGCCCTGGCGGCGGAACTGGCGAAGAAACTGGGCATTGTCGTCGACCTTTCGGCGATGGAGGAACACGAACCGCTGATCGCGTTTGTCAACGAGGACCGCTGTATCGGTTGCACCCGTTGTCTGCGTGAATGCCCGACAGATGCGCTGGTCGGCGGGCCGAAATCCATGCATACGGTAATCCGCCCGCTTTGCACCGGCTGTGAGGCCTGCGTCGAGGTCTGCCCCACCGATTGCATTGACATGCTGCCTGTCGAAAAGACCCTGCGGAACTGGTACTGGCCGAAACCGGCGTCCAACCAGCAGTCAGGGAATATCGCAGCATGACCGGCGGGCATCGGAAATCTGTAGCGGGGGGGAGGCCATGAAGCTGTTCCTGTTCCGCGGCGGCATCCATCCCGAAGGGCGCAAGGAGCTGAGCGTCGACAAGGCGATCGAGCGCGCACCCCTGCCAGAGGTTCTTCATATCCCCTTGCAACAACATGTGGGCGTACCCGCCGAACCCGTCGTCGAAGCGGGGGAATACGTGCGCAAGGGGCAACTTATCGGCCGCGCCAACGGCGTTATCTCGGCCTCTGTCCACGCCCCGACCTCGGGCGAAATCATCGGCGTTGGCGGCCATACCGCGCCGCACCCCTCCGGTCTGCCGGTGCGCACGATCACGCTGCGGCCCGACGGCAAGGAGGAATGGGACATCCTGCCGCCACCGCTTGATGCGATGAACGAGACCTCGCAGGGCATCGCGCGGCGCGTCGAATGGGCGGGCATCGTCGGAATGGGCGGGGCCGCGTTTCCTTCGGCGGTGAAGCTGAACCTGCAGGAAAAATATCCCCTGCACACCCTGATCATCAACGGTGCGGAATGCGAACCCTATCTGACATCCGATGATCGGTTGATGCGTGAACGCGCGCGTGAGGTCATCGACGGCGTGCGCATCATGCACCACGCGCTGAAGGTCAAAAGGGCAATCATCGCGGTGGAGACGAACAAGCCAAGGGCGCTGTCGGAACTGCGCATCGCGGCGACGCCATTCCACGGTATCGACGTGCTCGGCGTTCCCGCGCAGTACCCCATGGGGTCCGAACGTCATCTCGTCCACGTGGTGACCGGCCGCGAAACCCCTTCGAAGGGACTGACTGCGGATATCGGGGTGGTGGTTCACAACGTGGGTACGGCCTACGCCGTGCATGAGGCGGTCCGTCACGGTCGCCCGCTGATCTCGCGCATCGTCACCATCAGCGGCCGCGCCGTGCGTGAGCCGCGCAACATAGAGGCGCTGATCGGCACGCCGATATCCCACCTGATCGCCTTTTGCGGCGGCCTGACGGAAGAACCGGACAAGCTGATGATCGGCGGTCCGATGATGGGTCAGCCGCTGCCCTCCACCGACGTTCCGGTGATCAAGGGATGCAACGCCGTCCTCGCCCTGACGGCCGAGGAAACAGCGCGCGGCAAGGCCATGCCCTGCATCCGCTGCGGCGTCTGTGTCGATGTCTGTCCCTGCGGGCTGGTGCCGCTGGACATGGCGGCCCTGATCCGCAAGGAGGACCTGTCGGCGGCCGACGGAATCGGCCTCAACGACTGCCTGTCGTGCGGGTCGTGTTCCTACGCCTGTCCGTCGCACATCCCGCTGGTGCAGTACTTCAACTACGCCAAGGGACGGATGAAGATCGTCGAGGTGGAGAAGCAGCAGCAGGAGGTCCACAAGCGACTGTCCGAACAGCGCGCCGTTCGCCTTGAACGTGAAATGCAGAAAAAGAAAGAGATGCTGGCCCAGCGAAAGGCCGAGGCGGAAGCCCGCAGGAAGGCCAAGGAAGCCGCCGCTGGCGAAACGTCTTCGGACGCGCCTGCCACGGCTGCCGCGGGAACGCCCACACCCACACCCCCCCTCAAGCCCGTCAACGAGGATGCCGTACGCAAGACCGGCCACGGTCCCGCCGAACCCCCGGTGGAGGATATCAGCGAAAGGGCGTCGGGTTCATGAGCGGCCCTTCCCTTATCGGCGCGCCCTTCACCCACAAGGGCGGAAGCAGCGTTCCACGAACGATGATTCTGGTGATGCTGGCCCTGTTGCCGGCGACCGCCTTCGATCTTTACCTTTTCGGCTGGCCCGCGATCATCCTGTTTTCCCTGACGCTGTCATCGGCGGTGATTTTCGAAGCGATGTGCCTTCTTGTGGCGCGCAAGCCCGTGCGCCCCTTCGTGCTGGACGGTTCGGCCATCCTGACCGGCTGGCTTCTGGCGATGAGCCTGCCACCGACAGCTCCCTGGTGGATCGGCGTTCTGGGCGCCGCGATCGCCATCGTGATCGGCAAGCAGATATTCGGCGGGATCGGGCAGAACGTGTTCAACCCGGCCATGGTCGGCCGCGTCGTTCTGTTGATTTCATTTCCGCTGGAAATGTCGTTCTTTGTTGCTCCGACGCCTCTGTTCGCGGATGGGTCCCCCGATTTCATGCAGGCGATGTCCATGGTCTTTGGTGGTGGGCAGAACGTCGATGCGGTTAGCAGCGCATCGATCCTCAGCCATATGAAGACGGAGCTGAGTCGGGGCATACCGGTCACGGAATCACTGTCCACCTACCTTGACATGAATGCCCTTGTCATGGGGCTGATGCCTGGCAGCATGGGCGAGACCTCTGCGTTGTTGATCCTCATCGGCGGTTTCTTCCTGCTGGTGACCCAGGTCATAAGCTGGCATATCCCGCTTTCCATGATCGGGGCGCTGGCGGCCCTCGCCACGCTGTTCAACCTGATCGATCCGGGGCGCTATCCCGACGCCGCCGTGCATGTCTTTGCCGGGGCGACACTGCTGGGCGCGTTTTTCATCGCCACCGATCTGGTGACCTCGCCGGTCACCAAAAAAGGCCAGCTGATTTT
>JAPHTL010000028.1 GCA_026193355.1 Rhodospirillales bacterium | reverse complement strand
GTGCGCGCATCATCCTGTGGCGACGCCGTCGCCCAGAACCATCGACAGCCTGTTCGACGCGATAAATGGCAAGCCCGGCGTCATCGTCTGCGGGTGGGATACCTATCCCCCAGGTTTCTTCGATACCGTGATGCGGTTGGCGGAAGCCGCTGGCGCGCCGGTTCTGGCCGATCCACTTTCGGGATTGCGGCGCGGCGGCTGGGTATCGGAGCGGGTGCTGACCCGTTACGACGCCTTCCTCAGGGCGCCCGCTTTCGCCGATATGAAGCCCGCATGGATTCTGCGTTTCGGGGCCGCGCCCGTTTCCAAAACCCTGATGAACTGGATTTCCGCAGACGGGATCCATTCCCGTGTCGTTGTTGAAAGCCATGGTCGCCGCTCTGACCCGACGGCATGCGCAACCGACATCGTCCACGCCAACCCAGATGAACTGGCGAATGCACTGGCGATCCGGCTGAGCAGGGCCGCAACAGACGAATGGATCAAATCCTTCATTACCGCCGAACAGCGGTGCGACTCTCTGGCGAAGGGAATGCCCAACGACGATGCGGATGGCATCTTCGAGGACCAGGTGATCGCCGCCCTGGATGCGCGTCTGAGCCCCGATGCGACGCTGTTCGTCGGGAATTCCATGCCGGTGCGCGATCTGGACACCTGTCTGGGGCGTGGGGAAAGACCCCTGAAGGTTCTTGGAAACCGGGGGGTCAGCGGCATTGATGGCGGTGTCTCGACGGCGCTCGGCGTCGCGGCGAACAGCACGGGACCCGTTGTCGGGATTCTGGGTGACCTGTCCTTTGCCCATGACATTGGCGGGCTGCAATCCATGAAAGACACGCCCGCCCTGTTCATTGTCTTCAATAATGGCGGGGGCGGCATCTTTGAACACCTGCCCCAGGCCGGGTTGGGGCAAAAGGTATTTGAAAGATACTGGCTTACCCCGGCAGCCCCGGATATTGGCCCGATCTGCGCCGCCTACGGCGTGGGCCACGCACAAGTGAACAACCTTGAAGAACTGGGCCTTGCCCTGGACGACGCCTTTACTGAAAAAGGCGTAATATCGCCCGGCAAGGTCATTGAGGTTATGATAGACAGAACGGCCAGCACAGCCCGACGGCGCGCCTATTGGGCGGCAGCGGCGGAAGAGACCTGAACCACACAAGATCGACCTGGGAGAATCCGACAGCATGACCATCGAATGGGAAACGGTGGAAGACCCGAACTTCACCGACATTCTTTACCACCGCGCCGAAGGTATCGCGAAGATCACCATCGACAGGCCAGAGGTCCGCAACGCCTTCCGCCCGGAAACCGTGCGCGGCATGATCGCGGCGTTCCGCAAGGCGCACCTCGACCCTGAGGTTGGCGTCATCATCCTGACGGGCGCGGGGGATCTGGCGTTTTGTTCCGGCGGCGACCAGCGGGTGCGCGGCGAAACCGGATACCGTGACACGGCGGGCGAGGAAGGCCTTCACGTCCTCGAACTTCAGCGCCAGATTCGCACCATCCCCAAGCCGGTCATCGCCATGGTCGCCGGTTACGCGATTGGCGGTGGCCATGTGCTGCACCTGTGCTGCGATCTGGCGATCGCGGCGGACAATGCGCGCTTCGGGCAGACAGGCCCCCGTGTCGGCAGCTTCGACGGCGGATTGGGCATCGCCCTGATGGCGCGCATCGTCGGCATGCGCAAGGCCAAGGAAATCTGGTTCCTGTGTCGCCAGTACGATGCCGAACAGGCCCTTTCGATGGGCCTGGTCAATACCGTCGTTCCACTGGCGGAACTGGAAAACGAAACCGTCACATGGTGCCGCGAAATTCTGTCGCTTTCACCAACTGCGCTGCGCTGCCTCAAGGCCGCATTCAACGCGGATACGGACGGTATCGCCGGGCTTCAGGAGCTGGCCGGAAATACCACCGGGCTTTTCTACATGACCGAAGAGGGTCAGGAAGGCAGGAACGCCTATGTCGAAAAGCGCCCCCCCGATTTCAAGCGCTTTCCCCGACGGCCATAAGATGGCGGACACCGCGCCCGGGCGCCCCTCCGCCATTGCCGTCTGGGGGCTGGGCGTACGACCGAAAACGCTGAGCATCGCCGTTACGCCGGTTATCGTTGGATCGGCTGTGGCCTATGCCGAAACAGGCCAGCTGAACGGAACCATCGCCGCAGCGGCGCTGATCGGCGGTCTGTTGATCCAGTCCGGGACCAACCTGCACAATGATGCCGCCGACTTTCACCGGGGCGCAGACACCCCCGAACGTACAGGGCCACGCAGGATCACCGCGCAGGGATGGGCGTCAGCCAGACAGGTGGCGATGGCGTCCTATATCTGCTTCGCGCTTTCCACACTGATCGGCCTGTACCTGATCTGGGTCGGCGGATGGGCGATCGCCGTTCTCGGCCTCCTGTCAATTCTTGCAGGGCTCGCCTATACGGGTGGGCCACGGCCGATCGCGTATACACCGCTGGGTGAGCTTTTCGTTTTCCTGTTCTTCGGACTCGGCGCGGTCATCGGCAGCCATTACCTGCAAACGCTGGACACAAGCTGGTCGGCGCTGGTCGCTGGTATCGCCATCGGCCTTCCAGCAGCAGCCGTTCTTAGCGCCAACAATTACCGCGATCTGGACAACGACAGGCAGGTCGGCAAGAAGACGTTCGCCGTTACCTTTGGCCGCCCTGCCACCCGAATTCTTTACATTATCCTGATATTGGCCCCGCACACGACCGCTCCCCTGTTCGCCGACCTTGGCCCATGGACGCTCCTGCCGTTGTCGACGATTCCCTGGGGGATTTTTCTGTGCCAACGCTTCCTGTCCGAAGCACCCGGCCCTGGATTCAACGCCATTCTGGCCCTAACGGCCCTTTATCAGGCCGCTTTCGGCGTACTGCTGGCGCTCGGCCTCGTCCTCGGTTGACGGCGACATGACCCTGACATCCGTAACACTGCGCCCCTACAGCCTTCCCCTTCGCAAGGCATGGGTGACGGCGAAGGGTGTCATAACCGAACGTGTCGGATGGCTGGTCATCGCCGGGACGGCAAAAGGACGCCTGGGTTATGGCGATTGCGCACCGCTTCCATCAATTGGAACGGAAACCATGGAAGAAGCCGGAATTGGCGCAGCCGCCCTTGGCCAACTGCAAGGGCTGTCCGTTGATAACGCACTGGATTCCATTGATGGCCTGCCCCCTGCGCTGAAGTGCGGGGTGGAAACAGCACTCCTCGACCTTGCGGCGCAGGCAAAGGGCATCCCACTTGCCAAAACCCTCAACCCTGCGGCAGCGCGAAGCGTGAACGTCAACGCCGTCATCGGAACAGCGGATACGGAAACGCCGGGGCAAGCGGAAAAGGCTGGCTTGCTCGGCTTTCGAGTTCTGAAGATCAAGGTTGGGATCCATGATCGCGCCTCGGAATTGCCCGCCCTTCGGGCCACAGCCTCCCGGTTGCCCGAAGGCGTCACCTTGCGGCTTGATGCAAACGGCGCATGGACGCCGGATCAGGCGCGCATTTTCTTCGATGGGGTCGAGGGCCTTCCCGTTGAATCGGTCGAAGACCCCTTGCGCGACCCGACTCCCGGCTCTCTTGCCGGACTTCAAAAGACCGTTCCCTTCCCCCTTGCCGCCGACGAAAGCCTTGTACGGATTGGTGCAGCACCCTTGATTGAAGCCAGGGCCGTTCGGCGTATTGTCCTCAAACCCATGGCCCTCGGGGGATTACGTGCGGCGCTGGATATTGCGGATCAGGCCAAGAGCGCGAATGTTTCCACCGTGGCAACCACAACAATCGACAGTGCAGCCGGGGTTCTGGCTGCAACGCACCTCGCCGCAGCCATTGATCCGGACAGGCGGTTAGCTCATGGTCTCGCTACGGGAGAATGGTTAAAATCCGATATCGGGCAGGGGCTGGAAATCAAAAATGGGCGGGCGTTTATCATTCAATCGCCCGGACTTGGCTTTCAACCGCTTTCAAAGTGACCCAGAACAAGATTTTCGGGCGAAATCTGTACGTTAGTCGCCCCCAAGCATCGACAACCTCCACCCAAGCCGTGTAAAATTTCATGCTTGAACTCTCACGAATGCGGACTGGGCTGTATTCCCAAAATGGCGACACTCGTTAAACCAGTGGCATGGATTGAACGTCCCGTCTTTGCCGAGGTCGTCGGCTTCCTGTTCGGGTTCGTAATCGCCGCGGTTATGGTGATCATCGTCCACACAGTCGTGCGGGAACACACCTTCATCTGGCCGGAGGTTTTCCTGCCCGCGGTCCTGACCGGCATGCTGGCGTCATTTGCCGTTTTCCTGTCCCGTCGAAGCCTCACGAAAAATAGCGCGCGCGCGCACGATCTTTTCGTCAGCGCCTTTCGGATGAGTCCCGCGCTGAGCGCGATCACCGATCTGGAAACCAGCGAACATCTGGATGTCAACGACACATGGGTGAATACGCTCGGCATCACCAGGGAAGACGTGATCGGGAAAACGGCGATGGAGCTGGGGCTCTGGGTTGATCTGGAAGCCAGAACGCGTCTTATGCAGACATTGCGGGAAAACGGCAGCGTCCGTGGCTTCGAGGCGCAGCTGACAGGGCGGGACGGAACCGTTCACGACATCCTCATGGATTGCGATATCATCCACTCCGATGAGAACAGGCAACAGGTCATGTGGTCCGGGCGTGACGTCACGCAGCACAAGCAAAACACGAGGAGCCTGAAACTGTTTCATGGTGTGATGGCTGAATCCAAGGACGCCATTTTCATCTCCAACGCCGAAGACGGAACTTTCGTCGAAGTCAACGATCAGGCGTGTCGTTCCCTGGGTTACAACCGGGAAGAGCTTATCGGAATGCGGATCATGGATATCGACCCCCAAATCGATGGGCCGGAGAGCTGGAAAAAACATGTTGAGAATCTGAAAAAAAATGGCGGAATGATCCTCAGAAGCACTCACCGTCGCAAGGATGGTCAGCTGTTCCCGGTCGAGGTCGGCATTCGCCTCGTCACCTTTAAAGACCGCACCTACAACGTCGGTGTGGCGCGCGATATCTCGGAGACCCTTCGTGGAGAGGCCGATCTGAAACGGGCAAAGGATTCGGCGGAATACGCCAACCATCTGAAGACCCAGTTTCTCGCGAACATGAGCCATGAGCTTCGCACTCCGCTCAACGCGATCATCGGTTTCGCCGATATCCTGAAAGGCGAGATGTTCGGCCCGCTGGGCAATGATCGCTACAAGGAATACGCCAATGACATCAGCGATTCCGGCGGACACCTCCTCAACGTCATTACCGACATTCTTGACGTTTCCAGAATCGAGACCGGAACGCTCGACTTCAAGGAGGAGGATGTCAATCTGGAGCGAACCATCATTTCCTGTCTGCGCCTGATGCAACGGCGCGCCGATGACGCGGAAGTGAAACTTCTGACAGAAGTGCCGGAAACCCTGCCCCTACTTTGGGCCGATCAATTGCGGATCAAACAGGTCATCATCAATCTGCTGGGCAATGCGATCAAATTCACCCCGGCGGGCGGCGCCGTCATCGTTGACGCCGGAACCGAGGAAAACGGGGTCTTGTGGCTATCGATTGTCGATACGGGAATCGGGATGCTCCCCGAAGACATTCCCAAGGCGCTCGAACCTTTCGGGCAGGTCGGCGATCTGATGACGCACCCCCATGAAGGATCAGGGCTAGGGCTTTACATCGTGAAGTCACTGGTCGAAAGCCATGAAGGTTCGGTTGAAATTGAAAGTACGCCGAAGAAAGGAACGACGGTTATCGTGCGCTTTCCGAAGGCGCGTGTTCGAAGACTTTAGATTTCCCAATTTCCTCCAGCACAGCCCTGCGATCGGGTTTTCCCGCGCCCAAAAGCGGGATGGCGGTGACGATGTGGACGGCACGCGGCCTGTAAGGCCCACTCAGGTTTTCCCGAGCCCAGAGAAGGACCTTTTCCGCATTCCAGCTTCCCGTCACCACGGCGACCGGCGCCTGAC
This sequence comes from Rhodospirillales bacterium, assembly GCA_026193355.1. Taxonomy (GTDB): domain Bacteria; phylum Pseudomonadota; class Alphaproteobacteria; order Rhodospirillales; family JAPHTL01; genus JAPHTL01. The sequence goes on along the minus strand of JAPHTL010000028.1, from coordinate 6,334 downwards.
CCCAGACCGGATCGGATTGCCCCACCACACAGACCGAATCAACGCCCGGACAATGCGCCATGACGGCTTCGATCTGGGCGGGGTGGACGTTTTCCCCGCCGCTGACCAGAACGTCGTCGGCCCGTCCGACGACCACCAACGTTTCACCGTCCAGCCGAACGATATCGCTGGTGAGATACCAGCCATCATCCAGCCCCGTTCCCCGCGTCAGTTGGGGGTTGGCATAACCGGCCATGACCGCCGGGCCACGTACGCGCAAACGGCCCACCCCCGAATTTTCGTCTTGCAGGGAAATCTCGAACCCGCTTAGGGGGGCGCCCACGTCGCCATGAGTCCAGGTTGTTGAAAGCGGGCCGCGTGTCGCCAGCTGGGATGACGTTTCGCTCATCCCGTATGTTGCGTAAATCGGCCATCCGGCGGCCACTGCGCGATGGGCCATGGCCTCGGGAAAGGCCGCCCCCCCGACCAGAGTTACCCGCAACCCGGGCGGTGGCGGCGCATCGCCCGTCAAGTCGAGAAGCTGGGCCAACATGGCGGGAACCAGCGATACATGCGTCACGCCTTCATCGGCAATCGCCCGCGCGACCGCCTCTGGATCAAATCCATCATGGATCAGGGCGCATGCTCCCGCCTCGGCCATACGATAGAGGATCGACAATCCCCCGACATGGAAAAGCGGCATACAGACCAGCCACCTGTCGGCTTTCCCGATATCGATGCGATGGCGCGAGGCAAAGGTGGATGCAGCAATGTTCGCGCCGCTGAGCATGACCCCCTTCGGGTCGCCTGTGCTGCCGCTTGTCGCGATGATCAGGTGGATATCGCCCTCGTCAAGCGGGCGAAAATGAGCATCGCCGCCTTCGGATACATCCCGCAAATCAGTATCGCGGATAACACCAACGCCCTTTTGCTGCTGCGTATCATCCCCGCACACCGCCCAGCGAACGCCGCAGTCCGAAAGCAGTCCGGCAAGACGTTCTGAGGGCAGGCGGGCATCAAGCGGAAGAAACGGACACCCAAGGCGCGGCAAGGCATGGGCGAGAACGGCGATCCCTTGCGCCTGAAGGCCGATGGCGGAGACCACTTCGCCCGGTCTTACACCCGCCGCCATCAGGGCCGCCGCCATACGGACCGCATGGGTGTGAAGATCCCCATAGGAAAATTCACCCCCCCCCATGAACAATGCCGCCCTGTCCGGGAAACCGGCCACCGCGCGGTCAAGCCAGTGGATAACGGGCGATATCATTGGGGCGAAGCGCCGGATACCGGCTTGCGCCCGATATGCAGGCATGCGATGCCGAAGGAAAGGTTGCGATAGGTCACCTTGTCAAATCCGCACGCCATCATCATTGCGGCAAGCTGTTCCTGATCGGGGAACCGCCGGATCGATTCCACCAGATAGGCGTAGGCTTCTGGCTGCCGCGCGATCCACGCGCCCAGTCGCGGAATGACATGGAAAGAATAAAGATCATAAAAAGGCCGGATCGGCGCCCAGGGGCGGGAAAATTCCAGCACAAGACATCGCCCCCCAGGGCGAAGAACCCTGTGTATCTCGCGAAGGCAGTTATCCAGACTGGTGACATTGCGCAGTCCAAAGGCGATGGTCAGTGTATCGATACTGTCGTCACGAAGGGGAATGGCTTCCCCCGCACCGGCAAGCCAGACGATGCCCTTCCCGCCGGGTCGGCGACGCCCTTCATTCATCATCGCCTCACTGGGGTCGCAAACGATGACATCCGCCCCGGATCGCCCCATCAGGGCCGCGACGTCTCCTGTGCCCCCGGCCAGGTCGACGACCGTCTGTCCCCTCGCCGCCGAGGCGGCCCCGGCCACCGTCCTTTTCCAAAGGCGGTGGATTCCGAAGCTCATGGCGTCGTTCATCAGGTCGTAGCGGGGCGCAACGGAAGCGAACACCCGCCTGATCCGACGCTCTCGCTCTTCGGACGTGACGTCGGAAAACCCGAAACTTGTGGAAAGGTCGTCGGTCAAGGCCGCGCCCCTCTATTGTTTCGTCAGGGAAGGTCGCCGCGCCGGAAAACCCCATAGCCGGCTGCGGCGCAGGCCGTTCCCAGCAACAGGGGATAGACTATGGAAAAAACCATGTAACCGATACGCCCGAAGGCATCGAGAATGACGTAGGCGGCAGGCCCCAGGAGCATCAGTTCCGGATCAAACAGAAGCATCGCCGCCGTGCGGAAAACCTGCATGGGATTGATCAGTGAAATTGCGATGATGGTTTCCGGCGGCATCTGGCCGCGGGTCATCACACCCAACAGGATAAGATCGAGGAAAAGCAGAAGAACCAGCCAAACCATGAAGGCCGTTCCCTGTGCGACGTCGACCGAGCGCGCAAGGCTGGATACCAGCATTCCGATGCCAAGGAAGCACCACGCGAGGGAAACCAGCAGCAGGCCATAGAAGCCGACCGCTTCCCAGGGCACATCAAGACCACGGACAAGGCCCCAAAGGGCAGCCAGAATCATCGCCCCGAAGACCGGCAGAAAAACGACCATGAAACGGCCAATGCTCTTGCCCCAGAACCAGGCGAACAACGGAACCGGCAGGGAGAGCAGATATTCGAAAACCCCGGCCTCGCGATCACCGGCAACGGATCGAACGGTTGTGATCAGGACAAAGACCGGCAGGATTGCCATGCACATCTGGATATAGGCGATGAGCAACCGCGACAATCCCGTGAAGCCCATGATCCGGGATTCGGTAACGCCGAACATGAACAGCACGACGACAAGGCCGCCAAAGATCAGGGCATAGAGGATAAACCAGCGCGCCCGGAGGGATTCACTGATATCGAGCCTTGCGGCGAGAACAAGATCACGCATGGTTTGGCGTTCCTTATTTGTCTTTTTCGGCGGGAAGACCGGCGGCTTCCTGATGTTCAGGAAGGCACCGGGTTGAGCAGCCCCGCTCCATCACCTTTTCCCGCATGATTTCAAACGACACGGCATTTTCCGTTTTCCCGGAAACGGCGCCCCACCCGTAATCCATGGGGGTGACCTGACCTTCGACATACCAGGCGCTGCGCGCTTCAAGCCAGATCGGCTTGTCGCGGGTGCTGTGCATATCGGCGATCCAGAATTCCACCGCCGGGTCGTCTTTCCACGGCTGGACGCTCAACCAGTGAATGGCGTCGCCAAAGTCATCGAACAGGAAATTTTCCCGCTTCTCGCCCCCCCGGATCTGGGCGGCAAAACGCGCATCCGATATCAGCATCCGGCACAGTTCACACGAATCCCTGTCCCAGTGGATGTGCTCGGGGCCGCTTTTCTCTTCCGAACACCCCTGCACAAGCAGGGCGGAAGCCGCAGCGCCGAAAAGGCCCAGAAGCGCCCTGCGGCTTATCGCAAAAACGCCGCTCATTGAGCCGCCTCCGCCTTTTTGGAATTATCTTCAAGATTGATCCCCGCCAGCAGCCCTGCGTAACGCGAAAGGACACCTAAAAACCGCAAACGGTCCGGTCCGGCCACTTGCCCGCCCCACTCCAGTCCCCCGCCCTCCGCAGTCGTGGAAAATCCCCATTCTCCAAGGGCCTTCTCGAAGGCTTCTTCGCGACGGGTAAGACGCACGGTGCACGACAGGATGGATCGCATATCGACGGTATCGGCCACATGGTCGTCCAGAACCACCGCGCCACGATCCAGTTCGATAACCCGGTTGACCAGGGCTGCGACCTCATCAAGCCGGTGGGACGACAGCAACATTGTGACATCCTTCTGGCGTTCGCCAAGAAGCCCGAAAAATACCTGACGCGCCTCGGGGTCAAGGTTTGCCGCAGGTTCATCCATCACCAGAATGTTGCAATCGCGGCCCAGCGCGATACCGATCAGCAGTTTCTGTTTCTGCCCGCCCGAGAGCTTCACGAATGGCTGACGGCGAATGCCCTCTACTTCGAGGCCAAGGCGCGCGGAAACCGCTTCCATGCGTTCGGGTACGCTGTTGCACATGGACGCCGCAAAGTTGATCAATTCGCCAACCGGCATCTTCAGGGGCGGCGGCAATTGGGGTACGAAACCGATCTTCGCCAGAACGTCCTGCCGATGCATACGCGGCGAAAGGCCATCGACCTCAACGATTCCATCGTAGGTGTATTCCCCCAACAGACAGCGAATCAGCGTCGTTTTTCCCGCGCCGTTGGAACCGACAAGGGCGATCCTGTCCCCTCGCGCGATATCAAGGCTGACTTCTCCCAAAACCCGACGTTGCCGGAAGGCCTTCGTCAGGCGTTCTAAACGGATCATGGTTGGCGACCTGCCTTCACTTCTTCCTGGTTCAACTCAAAATTCCCTGAACGCCTTTGTTACTTGCAGGCATGCATCCGGCGTTCTTCGGTTATGCCGCCGACTGGGTTATAGCACAGGAAAACCACACTTTCTCGTCACAGAAGCTTGTCCATCCCCTTGACATGGAACAAAAGGGAGTTCGTCGGACAGACATCGACACAAAGACCGCATCGAGTGCAATCGGAACCGATGCCAACCTTCACATCGTCGGCATATCCCATCTTCGTCATTTCCAGAACATGGGGCACAAGGCAAACCTTGCGACAGTCCCCTTCATGAAGGCACTCAGTCATATCGTACTGGATACGCACCGGCGAAATCGCCCCGACGAAAGCATAGGTAATGCCGATCGGGCAGATGTAGCGGCACCAGGCGCGACGGGAAACGAAAATCTCCCAGACCAGCAGACCCGCAACCCAGATCAAGGCAAGTCCGGGACCGTAGATGATGGCGCGACTGAGGATCCCGACGGGCGAGATCGCCTCGAACACCGTGTAACCGGTGACAAAGGCGGCGAGGGCGAAAAGAACGTAGAGAACAGCCCGTGTTCCCCTGTGCAATTCGTAATCCTTGATCCATTTCCTGCGTCGCAGGGCAAGGTGCAACGATTCGGCCCATTCAGCGACAAGATGATAGGGACACGCCCAGGAACAGAAGCTGCGCCCGCCCAGGAACCACCACAGAACAAATACGGTCACGGTTCCGATGACCAGGTTGATCAGGATTTTCTTGTGGGCCAGCATGACCTGAAGGGCGGAGTTCAGATCCGCAAAGTGGAACCCGATCACCCGCGACGCCGTCAGCGCGCCTTCCACAAGTTGCACGTCGAACTGATAGGAAAGAACGAAGATCATGTTGACGGCGACAATCGAAAGCCAACGCCAGTTCCGCCATTTGTGGCTGCGCGCCAGATCCCGTTCGTGCCGCAGTTTCTCGGCCCTTTCCTTACGCTGATCTGCGGTTCGCTTGAAGGCGTGCATTTCGCGCGCCGCTTCGGTCTGACGTTTCGGGTCCGCCGTCGGCGGCGCAGCGCCGAGCATGACAGCCAGTGAGGAGAGGATGCTCATCGTTTTGGATCCTCCATCACATGTCTTCCCATGTCTTGCGTTCCTCAATGACGATTACGGCCGGTTCCACCGGGCAGATCATCTCGCAGACGCCACATCCGACACAGGTCTTGTTGATCGCCGGCACCCATCCGTAGCGCGACGGATCCTCGTAAAGGGGCTCCAGATTTATGGCCCCGGGAATCGGGCATTCCTTGACGCACAGGTCGCAGACCGTCCGGTCGTATTCATGGGTCGCCACCGCCTGCGGATTCCAGCGGTCGATCTCCGTATAGCGCAGGAGCCCCGGATAATCCGGACCACGCGCCAGACCCTTGAAAGGTTTCGCCGCCACCGCAAGGCAGTTCTTGGGGCGCGCAACACGGGCGAAACCCATACGCACCTGTTCCTTCTTGTCGATTTTGTGAGTCAGGGCCTCCGTCGGGCATGCGAGAACGCACTGAACAGCATCGCAGGAAAAGTCGCAGGCCTGATCCCTGGCGACAATATAGGGAACGCCAACGCCGAATCCTTCATCCAGATCGCCGAGGAGGATGGCTTCGACAGGGCAGACCTGAACGCACTGACCGCACTTGATGCATGCGGCGAGGAAATCCTTTTCCTCGATCGCGCCCGGCGGCCGAAGGCGCGGGGTCCAGTTTTTCGTGACCGGAAAAAACCCGAGGACGGATGCCCCCACGACGCCACCGCCCACAGCAATGGAGCGCAAGAACCGGCGGCGCGCCTTGCGTTGGTTCTTCGTCAGTTTTTTAACCTTTTTGCCCGGCGCAATTACCGGAAGGTCATCGTCGGTCGACATTGTCTGGGTCTTTCCGTTTTTTACCTTTGTCCTGCCTAAGGTTTCCTCAGCCCGAACGGATCGTAATGCTGGTCCGAGCCAGCCGACTCCTCATCAGCCTTACCGCCCGCTTTTGCAACGGTCGCGAATTCCGGCTTCATCTTCGGGCGTTCATCGCGAAGCATCAGGAT
>JAPHTL010000042.1 GCA_026193355.1 Rhodospirillales bacterium | reverse complement strand
GTGATGATAAAACGCCCCCTTGGTTACGTTGAGCGCCCCCACCACCTGGTCGAGCGAAGTCCCGTTTACGCCGTGGCTGTTGAATTTCTCAGTCGCAGCGCGCAACAGCGCATCAAGCTTTGAAGCGGTGCGCTGCCGTCTGTCAAATACCATGGGCCGCACAAGGGCGTTGTCATCAGCGGGGATTTTTATTGGTTCGCAACCGCCATCAGAGCGGGCACAAAGGCCGTTCAAGAAAATATCCGCAAGGCCTGCGCCAATGGCTTCAAGGCGGATATCATTGCTGTATGCATCGTCACGCGCATACCACTGGGGAACCCACGATAAGGCCCCAATAATAGCCAGGGCCGCGATGGCAGGATCGGAAACGGCAATAGAACCATCATCAACGCCACGATAAATAAGGCGGCGAAGAGCATGGGTATTCTCGCGAATCAAGACGCCCAAGGCATCCCGGCGGTCATCATTCAGAGCGGCGACCTCTGTGGGAATAGCCGCAGGCCGATTGGTGGCGTTACAGCTTTTTCGGATATAGAGCGCTATCGCGTCCAACCCGGTTCCGGCTTCACGGTCGGCCGTCTCGATATACGATCGCTGGTAGTCAAGGGTCCGCAGGTAGCTTTGATACCCAAGATCCTCCTTGCCCTTGACGTAATAGTACAAGGCAGGCTTCGTCAGGCCGAGGCGCGCCGCCAACTCATCCAGCGTCGTGCCGCTGTAACCCTTGCGATTGAAAAGAAGCGCTGCCTCATCAAGGATGCCCTGAAGCCTCTCTTCGTGTTGGGCCGTTCGATTGAAGGCCAAATTGGACGCCGCCACAGGAACTCCTCTGGTTGACAGGCTAAAGAAGCAAATCCTACCATAAACATACTGAATATTAAAAACGATCGGCTGGCGCAATCAGCCCGCCGAGCGCTCCTCCCCACTCCACACAGCATGAAGGGATTATATTGTGAAAAACCTGTTCTCGGTTGATGGCAAGGTCGCATTGGTGACGGGTGGGTCACGAGGAATTGGCGCGATGATCGCGCGCGGTTTTGTTGAGAACGGCGCCAAAACATACATCTCTTCGCGAAAGGCCGATGTGTGCGATCAGGTTGCCAAAGAACTGTCCGCCCATGGCGAGTGCATATCCCTTCCAGCGGACCTGTCCAGTCAGGAAGAAATAACCCGGCTGGCGAAGGAACTTTCCGCCCGCGAAAGCGCGCTGCACATCCTCGTTAACAACGCCGGCGCCGCCTGGGGCGCGCCGTTTGACGAATTCCCGGAAACCGGCTGGGACAAGGTGATGGACCTGAACGTGAAGTCCATGTTCTTCATGACGCAGGCGCTGATGCCGCAACTTGAAGCCGCCGCAACGGCCGACGATCCTGCGCGCGTCATCAACATCGGTTCCATCGACGGCATCGGCATCCCGCGCATGGAGACCTATTCCTATCCGGCATCAAAGGCTGCGGTGCATCAACTGACCCGTGTTCTCGCGTATCGTCTGGCTGCACGCAACGTCAACGTGAATGCGGTAGCACCCGGCCCGTTCGAAAGCCAGATGATGGCGCACACCCTCAAGAATCACGGGGACCAGATCAAGGCATCGGTGCCGCGCGGGCGTATCGGGCGGCCAGAAGACATGGCCGGTGTCGCGCTCTACCTGTCGTCGATGGCCAGCGCCTATGTGACCGGTGTTGTTATTCCGGTCGATGGCGGATCGTTGATCGCGAAGTGACCCCGCAACACATATCCCTCGCCATTCTCGTCAATGTCATTTGGGGGGCCTCCTTCATCGCCGCCAAGATCGGCATTGGGCAACTGCCGCCTCTTTTCTTTACCGGGCTGCGATTTTTTCTGACCGCCCTGATTCTGGTTTTTGCCCTGCGGCCATTGCGCGGCCAGATGCGGCACATGTTCGGTATCGCCATGACAATGGGGGTGGCGCACTTCGCTTTTCTGTACCTGGGAATCAAGCTGGCTGGCGGCGTATCCGCCGTCGCTGTCACCGTTCAGTTGATTGCGCCGTTCTCGCTTCTGCTGGCGGTCGTGGTCCTGAAGGAACAAACCTCGCCGGGACGATTGATCGGCGTTGCCGTGGCTTTTGGCGGCGTTATCGTTCTGGGCTTTGATCCGGTTGTTCTGGACCAGATAAACGGCGTTCTTCTGGTGGTGATATCGGCTTTCTCCGCGGCAATCGGGCTGGTGCTGATGCGCCTCTTGCGTCCGGTCGGGGTCTACGCCATGCAGGGATGGACGGGGGCCATGTCGGCCCCGCCCTTATTGCTGCTGTCCTTCCTGATCGAGGATGGACAGATTGACGCCCTGATGAACATTGATCTGCACGGCCTTGGCGCCCTCGCCTTCATCGTCCTTGGAACCACTGTCGTTGCACATGGCGGGTGGTATTATCTTTTGCGCCTCTACCCGGTAAGCACCCTTACGCCGTACGGATTGCTTGCGCCCGTATTCGGCGTGTGTTTCGCCGTTCTCATTTTCGACGAAACCCTGTCCATACGATTTCTTGTCGGCGCCATGATGACCGTGACAGGTGTCGCCATTACGCACTTCGCGAAAAAACCAGCGACGCCTACCTGACGACGAATGCCTGACCAAGACGAGCCACAGGCACCTCCCCACCCCAACCGATTAGAATTTCGGGAAGCCTACGCGCACGGGAACTCTGGCACAATTGCCTTGGCGGTGTATGCTCGGCCAAACGACAAACCCACGGAGACCTGTCATGGGAAACGTCCTGAAGGCGCTGCTTGACTTGCTTGATCTGGAGCGGCTGGAAGAAAACCTCTTTCGCGGGCAAAGCCCACAGGACAGCTGGCAGCGCGTGTTTGGTGGGCAGGTGATCGGTCAGGCTTTGGTCGCTGCATCGCGAACCGTCGAAGGGCGTGAGCCCCACTCCCTTCATGCCTACTTCCTGCGCCCGGGCGACCCAAGCGTCCCCATTATCTATGACGTGGATCGTATCCGCGATGGCCGCTCCTTCGCGACGCGACGCGTCGTCGCCATTCAACACGGGCGAGCCATCTTCACCATGGCCGTGTCCTTTCAGGAGGCGGAGGTGGGGATGGAACATCAGGACGGCCTGCCCGATGTCGCCGCCCCCGAAACCCTGCCGAGCGCACGGGATCGCCGTTTGGCCATCGCCGACAGGATACCGGGGAAATTCCGGGAATGGTTCGTCCGCGAACGCCCCATCGAAGTCCGCCCCGTCGATCCGCTTGACCTGCTTGACCCGAAGCCCGCGCCGCCACGCCAGCACGTCTGGATGAAAGCCGTTGCGGATATGCCGGACGATCCCGTCCTGCACAAATGCGTACTCGCCTACGCTTCGGATATGAGCTTCCTTGAAACATGCCTTGCCCCGCATGGGGTGAGCTGGTTTTCCGACGACATCCAGATCGCCAGCCTGGACCACGCCATGTGGTTCCACCGACCCTTCCGAATGGATGACTGGCTGCTCTACGACCAGGACAGCCCAAGCAGTTCCGCTGGCCGGGGGCTCAACCGCGGCAACGTGTTCACACGCGATGGCAAGTTGATCGCCTCGGTCGCGCAAGAGGCATTGATCCGCAAAAGAGGCTGACAAGGCTCGCATGTTGCAGACGGAAGATCTGGGCGAGACAGTGCTGTCTATGCCGTCGGCAGCTTGTAATCCGCGAACTGTTCGCGCAGTTTCGTTTTCAGAATCTTGCCCGTGGCGCCGAGCGGAATTTCATCGACGAAAGCCACATCGTCGGGGACCATCCACTTGGCGATTTTCCCGTCGTAGAACGACAAGAGATCCTCGCGTGTCACCTCGGCGCCGGGCTTCTTGACGACAATCAGCAAGGGCCGCTCATCCCATTTGGGGTGCGGTATGCCAATAACGGCGGCCTGCGCCACGGCGGGGTGACTGAGCGCAACGTTTTCAAGATCAATGGAACCGATCCATTCGCCGCCCGACTTGATGACGTCCTTGGTGCGATCTGTGATCTGCATATAACCGCGTTCGTCGATCGTCGCCACATCACCGGTATCGAACCAGTTGTCATCGTCGAGGATGCCGTCCGGATTTTCATCGTCGTTGAAGTATTCCGACACCACCCAATAGCCGCGTGACATCAGTCGGCCGAAGGATTTTCCATCGTGTGGCAACGCGTTGCCATCGTCGTCGATCACCTTCATCTCGTATCCGAACAGGGCGCGGCCCTGCTTCAACTGATGGCGGTACTTTTCGTCCGCACTCATTTTCTCCATGCCGGCCTTGGGCGCATTGATGGTGCCAACCGGGCTGAGCTCTGTCATGCCCCAACCATGGACCACGCTGATGTCGTACTCCTTGCCGAAGCCCTCAATGATGGCGAGTGGACAGGCCGCGCCACCGATCAGGAACCGCTTCACCGTTTCCAGCCGCTGACCCGATTCACGCAAATGCTGAAGCAGGCCAAGCCAGATGGTCGGAACGCCGAGCGAACAGGTCACCTTCTCGTCATTCATCATTTTTGTCAGGCTGCCGCCGTCCATCTGGATTCCCGGAAAGACGATCTTGGTTCCCGACATCAGGGCTGAATACGGAACCCCCCAGGCGTTGACATGGAACATGGGCACAACGGGCAGCACACAGTCCGCCGCCCCCAGCGGAGAGGAATCCGTCATGTGCGTGGCATAGGCATGCAGCAAGGTCGAGCGGTGGCTGTAGAGAACACCCTTGGGGTTGCCCGTCGTTCCCGATGTGTAACACAGGGACGATGCCGTGTTCTCGTCGAAGTCCGGCCATGCAATGGTTTCCGGCTCGTCCGCGATCAGGGTTTCGTAACAATGCACGGGGATCGTCGCTGATAGCTTCGCGGTATCGGGCATATGCGCCTTGTCGGTCATCACGACCACGCCCTTGACCGTCTTCAGGTGCGCGCCCAACGCCTCGACCAGCGGATAGAGATTCAGATCGATGAAGATGTACTGGTCTGCGGCATGGTTGACGATATAGGCAACCTGCTCGGGAAAAAGCCGCGGGTTGATAGTGTGGCAAATGGAGCCAATACCCGAGGTCGCGTAATAGATTTCGAAATGACGATACCCGTTCCAGGCCAGCGTGCCGACCCTGTCGCCCAGCTTCACCCCAAGCCTGACCAGCGCATTGGCCAATTGCATGATCCGCTTCTCGGCATCCGCATACGTATAACGGTGCATGCCGCCTTCGATCGTGTTGGACACAATCTCCTGCTCGCCGTGATGCGCCGCCGCATGGGTCAGGATGGATGAAATCAAAAGCTGTTTTTTCTGCATCAGGCCAAGCATGGATATCCCCCGTTATCGTTTCTTCGTTTCTGCTGCTTAATTGTTTGTATCAAAACCCTCCCAGTAGGGTGCGCGCAACTCCCGCTTGAGAATTTTTCCGATGGAGCTGCGCGGAAGGCTTTCACGAATCTCGACACATGACAGGCGCTGGCTTTTTCCCAGACGCTCGTTGGCCCAGTCGCAAATCACCTCGGCCGAGACATCGCCCATGCCTGGTTTCAGCACCACCAGTCCAACCGGCGTTTCACCCCACTGATCACTCGGCACGCCGATGACGGCGACATCGTCCACGGCCTCGTGCTCCAGCAGGGCTTTCTCCAGATCATCGGCATAGATGTTGAGGCCACCGGAAATGATCATGTCCTTCTTGCGATCGGACAGGAACAGGAAGCCGTCTTCATCGAAACGCCCCATATCGCCAGAACGGAAAAAGACCGCGCCGTCGGGGGCGCGCCATATCATCGCCTCGGTCAGGTCGGGGCGACCGTGATAGCCGCGCATCATCGTTCCCGAACGGCCGACGATCTCGCCAACCTTGCCCAGTGGAAGTTCGACGCCGTCTTCATCAATGATGCGGATCTCCACCCCTTCGCCTGGACGGCCGACGGAGCCAAGCTTGTCGGGAAATTCGGTGACGCTGAGGATCGTATTGCCGCCGCCTTCCGTCAGGCCATAGATCTCGACCATCTTGCCGGGGAATCGCGCCGCGATATCGCGCTTCAGCGAGGCGCGCAACGGCGCGCTGGTCGACAGCTTCATGCGCATGGAGGACAGGTCGTATCGATCAAAATCCGGATCGGCCATGATGCGATGATACTGGACGGGAACCAGCATGGTGTGGGTAACCCGTTCGCGCTCGCACAGGGCCAGAAAGCCGGACACATCGAACTTGGGCATCAACACGCAACACCCGCCCGCCGCCAGTGTCGGCAACAAGGTCACCAATGTGGTGTTTGAATAAATCGGCGTGGAGAGAAGGCTGATCGCCGTCTCATCCAGCCCAAACCGTTTCAGCCGCTCGACCTGAACGTCACGCAGCGCGTGGTCGTGGACGATTCCCTTCGGGACGCCCGTGGTGCCAGAGCTGTAGATGATGTTGAACAGGGCGTTTTCCCGCACGTCGACATCGGGCGAGATGTCCGATGCGCTGTCGCGCCAAGCCCCGTATCGCACCCAACCCTCCCGGTCAAAATCAAGGGCGATTCTGCCACCGGGCAACAACCCGTCCAGGCGGTCGACAAAGGGGGCGGCAAGGTCGCTCAGGTTTTCAGCAAGGAGCAGGACCTTCACGCCCGAATCGACGATCATCCGTTCCAGCGCCTCTGGGGCCGCCATGGACGGCAATGGCACGACACAGCCACCCATCCGCAAAATGCCCAGAAATGTCTCGACATAGGCGTTCGAGTTTCGCGACAGAATGCTCACCGTGTCGCCGGGTTTGACGCCCATCGACAACAGGGCGTTCGCGACCCGATTGATGCGTTGATCCAGCTCAGACCAGTTCAGCCGCTCATCCCCGCAGATCAACGCCGCACGATCGGCGTATACGCGTGCATTCGATTCCAGGTCGCGCAGGAAGGTGCTTTCGGAAATGCCCGTCACGATAATCCCTCCCTAGTCGCTCTGCTTGTCATGGCCAGGCAGGTTCGGCGGGAACAGCTTCCATATCCCCGAAGCGGTGAGCAGGGTTTCCCCCTCTGACGAGAGGGTGCAGCGTACGAAGGCAAGTGAGCGGGTCTGGCGCGTGATGGTTACCGTCGCCTCGACCCAACTTCCCAGACGGGCGCCGGAAACGAACTCCGAGTTCATGGAGATGGTCGCGCATGGGCGCTTGGCCGCAAAATAGACCGTGCTGCCCATTGCCGTGTCAGCGAAGGTCAGCAGCGCGCCGCCGTGAACGACGCCGTTTGTATTCTGGTGGGCGTTTGCTGTTTGAAAGCCATAGTGGAAGACATCCGGCGTATCGTCCGCAGACCTCTTCCGATAGAAGTATGGCCCGGCCAGTTCAATGAAGCCGCCGATCCGTGTGATCGGGGCGAAGCCTTCAGGCGGCTTGTCATCCGGCATGTTAAACCTCCCCAGACACGGCGCCCGATCCCGAACACGCACCGGCGGCAGAAACAACCATTTTCCTGTAACGGCATGGCACGAATAAAAACACCGTGCAAGAATCGTAAACGTTCCGACGATGCCATGATGTTTCTTTTCGCAGGCCGTCACCATCGAAAACCGGCTTCAGCCTTTTGTCCCGCTCCGGAATTCCGCCTTGCGAAATTATGGTTCGCATAATTGGCGAAATGAAGAAACAATACGAGATACGTGATTGGAAAATTCGCCGGGAAGTCGATATCCGGGGTGGTTTGGCAAGACAAGATTCACGCCCTTGAGGGAGAAGAAAAAGAATGATTCGGGATCAGGAAATCATGGACCAGTTGCTTGGGACGGTTTCCCGTTTCGTGCGGGAGCGTCTGGTGCCCAACGAAGTCCGCGTGGCCGAGGAAGACCGCGTCCCCGACGAGATCATTCATGAGATGCGGGAAATGGGACTTTTCGGTCTGTCGCTCCCCGAGGAACATGGCGGCCTGGGCCTTACAATGGAAGAAGAAGTCATGGTCGCCTTTGAACTTGGCCAGACGTCTCCCGCCTTCCGTTCAATCATGGGAACGAACAACGGGATCGGTGGACAGGGTATCGTCATTGATGGCACCGAGGAGCAGAAAAGCCATTGGCTGCCCAAACTGGCCAGCGGCGAAATCATCGGATCGTTCGCCCTGACCGAACCCAATGCCGGGTCCGATGCAGCATCCCTGCGCACCAGCGCCCGGCTGGACGGTGACGACTATGTCCTCAACGGCACCAAGCGATTCATTACCAACGCCCCGCGGGCTGACATCTTCACGGTGATGGCGCGAACCGATCCTGACAACAAGGGCGCCGGGGGCATCAGCGCCTTTATCGTCGAGGCAGCTACCCCCGGGCTTTCGCTGGGCAAGACCGACAAGAAAATGGGACAGCAAGGATCGCACACCTGCGATGTCATTTTCGAGGACTGCCGCGTTCCGGCCGCCAACATCATCGGCGGCGTCCCCGGTCAGGGATTCAAGACGGCCATGAAGGTTCTGGACCGCGGGCGGCTGCACATTTCCGCCGTCTGCGTTGGAGTCGCCGAACGGCTGATCCGGGATTCATTGAACTATGCATCCGAGCGTGTGCAATTCGGCAAACCCATCGCCGAATTCCAACTGGTTCAGGCCATGCTGGCCGACAGCCGCACCGAAGCCTACGCCGGACATTGCATGGTGATCGATGCGGCACGGCAAAAGGACGAAGGCCGGAATGTTTCGACCGAGGCCGCCTGCTGCAAGCTTTTTGCATCGGAGATGGTCGGCCGGGTCGCCGATCGAGCCGTCCAGATCCATGGCGGGGCGGGATATGTTTCGGATTATGCCGTCGAGCGTTTCTATCGCGATGTGCGGCTGTTTCGTATCTACGAAGGCACCTCCCAGATTCAGCAACTCGTCATCGCCCGCAACATGCTGCGCGAATTGAACTGACGCCTTCC
>JAPHTL010000265.1 GCA_026193355.1 Rhodospirillales bacterium | reverse complement strand
GAGACTGAAATAATCGTACTTCTTTTTCCCGACTGTGATCGTGCGACGGGTCTTCATGCTGTCTTGACCGAACACGGGTGTGCTCCTTCCCTGTCTTTGCGTCCCGGAACCTGCTGCGTCGATTCGGCGCTTCGTGCGTTTCCGGGCGGCGGCCCTGTCGGGAAAACGAGTTTCGTCCCCCGATCCTTGACCAGTGATGAATTACAGCCGCTAGGCTAGAGCACACTTCGCGGGTTCTGTCCAGAGGATTGCCCCATTTGCGGTGGCCAGAACCCGCAGGAAACATAGGGAAAATGGTAATACCAAGCCATTCCCCTCATACGCCCGCAAACGCCAGCCCCGGCAAGAAAACGCACGTACAACGCCTCACCCAACTTGACGTTTACGTAAACGTACCTTGACCAAAAGAATCATCTTGAGTACGACTCCGGACTGTGGCTCCCTAGAGGAGTAACAGGGAGGCCCCGGAAAGTGGGCCCGGCAAAAAACGATCATAACGCTGGAAGAAAACAGGGACCCATGCCCGCAAACGGATCCAACGGAACCGGCAACGCCGGTCAATTCGATACTTTTCCGAAGCTCCTGATTGAGAACGCGCGCGTTCGAGGCAGTCGACCGGCCATGCGCGAAAAGGGCTTGGGCATCTGGCAGTCATGGACATGGTCCGACATGAAGGACGAGATCCTGGCGCTGGCCTGCGGCCTGAAGGAGCTTGGCCTCAAGGAAGGCGACAAACTGGCGATCGTTGGCGATAACCGCCCGCGCCTTTACTGGTCAATGGTCGCCGCGCAGACGATCGGCGCGATCCCCGTTCCCGTCTATCAGGACGCCGTCGCCGAAGAAATGCAGTTCGTCCTTGAGCACGCCGAAGCGCGCTTCGCCATCGTTGAAGACCAGGAACAGGTCGACAAGCTGCTGGAGGTCAAGGACCGCTGCCCGGTCCTTGAGCAGATCATCTACGACGATCCGCGCGGCATGCGGCATTACGAACAAAGCTTCGTCAGTGATTTCGCGAAAATCCAGGAAACTGGCCGCGCCTACATCGAGACCAACCCGAGCTTCGTCGAAGAGACCGTTGCCAAGGGCAAGGGCAGCGACATTGCTATCATGCTCTACACCTCGGGCACGACGGGTCGGCCCAAGGGTGTGATGCTCAGCTTCGACAACCTGATCATTACGGCGCGCAGCACCTGTGAACTCGACAACCTCACCGACCATGACGAAATTCTGGCTTACCTGCCCATGGCGTGGGTCGGAGACAACGTCTTCTCCATCGGTCAGGCCTATGTCGCCGGGTTCTGCGTCAACATTCCCGAGAGCGGCGCCACGGTTCTGAACGATATCAAGGAGATCGGTCCGACCTATTTCTTCGCCCCGCCGCGGATTTTCGAAAATCTGCTGACCACGGTGATGATCCGGATGGAAGACGCCAGCGCCTTCAAGCGCAAGCTCTTCAATATGTTCATGGAGCACGCCAAGAGGGTCGGCGTAAACATTCTGGAAAACCGTTCCGTCGGGATCTTCGATCGACTGCTCTACACGCTTGGTGACTGGGCGGTCTTTGGCCCACTGCGCAATGTTCTCGGCTTTTCCAAGGTTCGCCTCGGCTACACGGCGGGCGAAGCGATTGGCCCGGAAATATTCGAATTCTACCGTTCCATCGGCGTCAATCTGAAACAGCTTTACGGCCAGACCGAAGCATCGGTGTTCGTCACCATGCAGCCCGACGGCCAAATCAAACCCGACACGGTCGGTCCGCCCGCACCGGGCGTCGAGATCAAGATCGCCGACAACGGCGAGGTTCTCTACCGCAGCCCCGGCGTATTCGTCGCTTACTACAAGAACGACGAGGCGACGAAGGAAACCAAGACGGACGACGGTTGGGTCCATACGGGCGACGCGGGCTTCTTCGATGACGCTGGACACCTGAAAATCATCGATCGCGCCAAGGACGTCGGCAAGCTGACATCGGGGGGCATGTTCGCGCCCAAGTATATCGAGAACAAGCTCAAGTTCTTCCCGCAGATCAAGGAAGCCGTTGCGTTCGGCCACGAACGCGATTTCGTCACGGCCTTCATCAACATCGACCTTGAGGCCGTCGGCAACTGGGCGGAGCGTAATCACCTCGCCTATTCGGGATACGCCGATCTCGCCGGCCAGGAAAAGGTCTACGCCATGATCCAGGAATGCGTCGAACAGGTGAATGCGGACCTTTCCGCCGATCCGCACCTGTCCGACAGCCAGATCAAACGCTACCTGATCCTGCACAAGGAACTGGACCCCGACGATGGCGAACTGACGCGCACCCGCAAGGTGCGGCGCAATTTCGTCGCCGAACGGTATGCTGAACTTATCGAGGCGCTCTACGGCAACGTAAGCGAACACCATGTGGAGACCGAGGTGACCTTCGAAGACGGCAAGAAGGGCGTGATCGCCGCCGACCTGAAAATCAGGGATGCGAAGATCTACCCGAAACAAGAACTCAAAAAAGCAGGCTGAGGGAGTCCCTGATGGCCCAGGAGAGGAAAATCGGGGACGTGATCCTGCGTGTGGATGACATCAGTTTGTCATTCGGCGGGGTCAAGGCCCTTTCGAACATCAGCTTTGACGTCAAGGAGCACGAGGTCCGCGCGATCATCGGCCCGAACGGCGCGGGCAAAAGTTCGATGTTGAACGTCATCAACGGCTTCTATCATCCGCAGGAAGGAACGATCACCTACCTCGGAAACACCAGACGCCAGATGAAGCCGCACGAGGCCGCACGGCAGGGTATCGCGCGTACGTTCCAGAACATCGCCCTTTTCAAGGGCATGAGCACGCTCGACAACATCATGACCGGCCGCAACACGATGATGAAGAAGGGTTTGTTCTGGCAGGCGCTCAATCTGGGGCCGGCGCGCAAGGAAGAGATGGAACACCGTCAGGCCGTCGAACGGATCATCGAATTTCTTGAAATCGAACACATCCGCAAGACGCCGGTCGGCCGCCTGCCCTATGGCTTGCAGAAGCGTGTGGAACTGGGACGCGCTTTGGCGGCGGAACCCAGCCTTCTTCTGCTCGACGAACCGATGGCGGGCATGAACATCGAGGAAAAGGAGGACATGTGCCGTTTTGTCCTCGATGTGAACGACGAATTCGGAACAACCATTGTCCTGATCGAACATGACATGGGTGTTGTTATGGATATTTCGGATCGTGTGGTGGTTCTCGATTACGGCTGCAAGCTGGCCGACGGGACCCCCGATGAAGTCCGTTCCAACAAGGAAGTGATCGACGCCTATCTTGGCGTCAGCCACGACTGACGAAGCGAGGCAAACGCAGGATGCTTTTTTTAGCGGAAACCGTAATCAGTGGCCTCATGGCAGGCGTCATGTACGCGCTGGTGGCCCTTGGCTTCGTTCTCATTTTCAAGGCTTCGGGCATTTTCAACTTCGCCCAGGGCGTCATGTGCCTGTTCGCGGCGCTCGCCCTGTTCGACTTCATCAGCCCCGGCGGGTTCATGGACCGCTGGTTCGGCTTTTATCTTCCCATATGGCTGGGGGTCATCGCCACGATGGGGGTGATGATCATTCTTGCCTGGATGATTGAAAGATTCGTTCTCAGATTCCTTGTCAATCAGGACGCCATCATCCTTTTCATGGCGACCATCGGGCTGGCCTATTTCCTTGAAGGCGCTGGCGACATCATGTTCGGTTCGGACGTGAAGCCGCTGGACATCGGCATTCCGCAGGGCGCCGTCGACTTCCTTCTGGACGACTACGGCCTCTATATCGAGAAGCTTGAGATTGTCGCTGCGGTCACCGCGACGGTTCTCGTCATCGTGCTGGCCATCTTTTTCCAGAAAACCCGTGTTGGGCGCGCGCTGCGCGCCGTCGCCGATGACCATCAGGCTGCCCTTTCCGTTGGCATCTCGCTTCACAGCATCTGGGTCGTCGTCTGGTCGGTCGCGGGCATCGTCGCGCTGGTTGCCGGAATCATGTGGGGGTCAAAATCAGGCGTACAGTTCTCGCTGTCGCTGATCGCGCTCAAGGCGCTGCCCGTGCTGATCCTCGGCGGCTTCACATCAGTACCGGGCGCCATCATTGGCGGCCTGATCATCGGGGTCGGCGAAAAGCTGGCCGAGGTCTATGTCGGGCCCTTCGTTGGCGGCGCGATCGAAAACTGGTTCGCCTATGTGCTTGCGCTGGTGTTCCTGGTGTTCCGTCCGCAAGGGCTTTTCGGCGAAAAAATCATCGAACGGGTGTAACGAATGTTCTACCGCGAATCAGGTCAGTTCAAAACGAGCTATCAAACCGATCAGGCGATCTTTCCGATCGCCCAGGACCGGTGGTTCGTTTATGCCATTTTGGCCATCGCCGTCTTCGTCGTGCCCTTCTATATCGACGATTACTGGGCCAACGCCATCTTCCTGCCCTTTCTTATCTACGCTCTCGCGGCGATGGGTCTGAATATTCTGACGGGATACTGCGGTCAGCTCAGCCTCGGCACCGGTGGTTTCATGGCGGTCGGCGCCTACGCCACCTACAAGCTGATGACCATGTTCCCCGAGATGAACTTCATCCTGATCATCCTCCTTTCCGGAGGAATCACGGCGATGGTCGGCATCCTGTTCGGTATTCCAAGCCTGCGGATCAAGGGCTTCTACCTTGCCGTCGCGACTCTGGCCGCGCAGTTCTTCCTGGTGTGGCTCTTCAACAAGGTGGGGTGGTTCTACAACTACAGCGCCTCTGGTCAGATCAGCGCCACCCGCATGGTCATGTTCGGCTTCCAGATCACGGGACCGGAGGCCGCACCAGCGGTCAAATATCTGTTCTGCCTGGGTTTCGTTCTGGTTTTCGGACTGATCGCCAAGAACATTGCGCGCGGACGCATTGGACGCGCCTGGATGGCAATCCGCGATATGGACATCGCGGCGGAAATCATCGGCATCAAGCCGCTTGACGCCAAACTTGGCGCATTCGCCGTCAGCTCCTTCTACATCGGAATGTCGGGTTCGCTTTACTTCGCCGTGTGGCTGGGCGCGGCCGAGGTCGGTGAAGCCTTCGGCATCAGCCAATCATTCCTGATCCTGTTCATCGTCATCATCGGTGGTTTGGGCACCGTGCTCGGATCGTTCTTGGGCGCGGCCTTCATGGTCCTCATGCCCATCCTGCTGAAGAACTTCATGGTCGACGGGCTGTCAATCATGGCCGTGACTGCCAAGCATGTTGAGATTATGCTGATGGGCACCATGATCATCATCTTCCTGATTGTCGAACCGCACGGTTTCGCGCGGCTCTGGCAGATCACGAAGGAAAAGCTGCGCCTCTGGCCCTTCCCGCATTAATATCCGGGGACAGAAGGCGACAAAGAGGTTCCGGGAGGCATGCTGCCCCCCGAGACAAAAGAGAAAAAAGGGAGGTTTTCTAATGAACTTCAAGAAACTGGCTACCTTTGCGGCCGCGGCGATCATTGCGACGCCGTTGTTCGCGACCGGCGCCAAGGCCTACGAACTGGTGGTCCCGTCACTGGACTACCGGACCGGCCCCTACGCGCCCAGCGGCATTCCCTACGCCAACGGCTTTGCCGATTATCTGACGCTGCTTAACGAGAAGGGCGGCATCGAGGGTGTCAAGGTCAAGCTCGTACCCTGTGAAACCGGCTACAACACCAAGGTCGGCGTCGAGTGCTACGAGAAGGTCAAGGACGAAGCCCCTTCACGTTCGCTGGTCGTTCACCCACTGTCGACGGGCATCACCTATCAGCTGATCCCGAAAGCATCGTCGGATCAGATTCCCATTCACTCCATGGGCTATGGCCGCACCTCGGCCGTCAATGGCGCGGTGTTCCCCTGGGTCTTCAATTTCCCGGCGACCTACTGGGATGGCGCGGCTGTCTTCGTCAAGTACATCGGCGAGAAGTCAGGTGGTATGGACAAGCTGAAGGGCAAGAAGATCGCCCTTGTCTATCACAACTCCGCATACGGCAAGGAGCCGATCCGCACGCTCGAATCAATGGGCGCCAAGTACGGCTTCAATGTGATGCTGCTGCCCGTGGATCATCCCGGTCAGGAGCAGAAGGCCACCTGGTTGCAGGTTCGCCGCGAGAAGCCCGATTGGGTCCTGATGTGGGGCTGGGGCGTCATGAACCAGGTCGCCATCAAGGAAGCCGCTTCGATCCGCTTCCCGATGGATCGCTTCATCGGTATCTGGTGGTCGGGCAGCGAGCAGGATGTCCTGCCCGCCGGTGACGACGCGCATGGTTACCTTTCGGGCGCCTTCACGGCCCCGGGTGACGGTTTCCCGCTGCACGCCGAAATCAAGAAGGTCGTCTATGGCGCCAACAAGGGCGCCGGCGAAGCCGATCGTGTCGGCGAAGTCGGCTACAACCGCGGCATCATCGCGGGTGTGTATTTCGAGGAAGCCGTTCGCACTGCGATGAAGATCCACAAGACCAAGGAAGTGACTCCGGCAATGGTCAGGGACGGTTATGAATCCCTCAACCTTACCGAAGCGCGTCTGAATGAAATCGGTCTTCCGAACTTCGCGCAGCCGGTACAGATCAGCTGTGACAACCACGCCGGCCCGCGCAAGGTCGCGATCCAGCGTTGGGACGCCAAGGCCAAGAAGTTCGACATCATCTCCAAGTGGTACGACACCGACCGCGAGATCACGGACGCCTTGATTGCGGAAGACTCAGCCGCCTACGCGAAGGAAAACAACATCACGCCCAAGTGCATGTGATCCTTCATGGTTTTGCCGCCGGCCTTCGGGCCGGCGGCTGACCACCTTTTTTTTGATTAGTTATTTTCATTAATTGAATAAAACGAACGAAACCGGGAAGACGAGACAGCCATGAGCGCGCAAGCAAAAGAAACGCCGGCAGCCGAACAGGAACAGGAAAACCTGCTTTCCGTTAACAACATCGAGGTGATCTACGATCACGTCATCCTGGTGTTGAAGGGCGTGTCGCTCGAAGTTCCGAAAGGCAAGATCGTCGCCCTCCTCGGCGCCAACGGCGCGGGCAAGACAACCACCCTGAAGGCCGTCTCCAATCTTCTGGGCGCGGAACGCGGCGACGTAACCAAGGGCAACATCATCTACAAGGGTGAGCAGATCGAAAAGCTGTCGCCGTCCGACCTCGTCATGCGCGGCGTCATCCAGGTCATGGAAGGCCGGCACTGTTTCGAACACCTGACGGTCGAGGAAAACCTTCTGACCGGCGCCTATACGCGCAGGGACGGCGCCAAGGGCATCCGCGATTCACTGGATCTGGTCTATCACTATTTTCCGCGCCTCAGGGAGCGCCGGACCAGTCAGGCCGGGTACACATCGGGCGGCGAACAGCAGATGACTGCAATCGGGCGCGCCCTTATGGCGAACCCGGAAATGATCCTGCTGGACGAACCGTCCATGGGCCTTGCGCCGCAGCTGGTCGAGGAAATCTTCGAGATCGTCCACAGGCTGAATGAAAAGGAAGGCGTGAGCTTCCTGCTCGCCGAGCAGAACGCCATCGTCGGCCTTCGCTACGCCGACTACGGCTACATTCTGGAAAACGGCCGGGTCGTCATGGACGGCGACGGCGAAACCCTGCGCAACAACGAAGACGTCAAGGAGTTCTACCTCGGCCTCGATTCAGGTGGCCGCAGGAGCTTCCGCGACGTCAAACATTACCGTCGACGCAAACGCTGGCTGTCCTGACCTGACGCCATTGGGGGAATCATGACGACTGAATTCTACGATACTCTGGAAACCCGCGATCCGGAGACCCGTGAACGCGACCAGATGGCCGCCCTTTCGGCCCAGATCGCTTATGCGAAGTCGAATGCCGATTACTTCGGCGCGATCCTGAAAGACATCGACCCCGCGAACATCACTTCACGCGAAGCGCTTGCCGCGCTGCCGGTGACGCGCAAGTCAGACCTGATGGAGAAGCAGAAGGCTACGCCTCCCTTCGGCGGGCTTGCCGGGAAACCGACCGGCCTTGTCGGCCGCATATTCCAGTCACCCGGCCCGATCTACGAACCCGAGGGAGCGGATGGGGACTACTGGCGCACGGGACGCAGCCTTTTTGCATCGGGTTTCAGGCGTGGCGACGTTGTCCACAACACCTTTTCCTATCACCTGACGCCCGGCGGGTTCATCCTCGACTGTGGCGCGCGCGCCGTCGGGTGCGCAGTCATTCCCGCCGGCATCGGACAGACCGAGCAGCAATTGCAGGTTATTGCCGATATCAAGCCCAACGCATTCACGGGCACACCGTCGTTCCTGAAGATCATTCTGGAAAAGGCCGAGGAAGCTGGCGCGGACGTTTCGTGCTTCAAGAAGGCCGTCTGCGGCGGCGAAGCACTGCCGCCAAGCCTGCGCCAGCAGTTCGCCGACAGGGGCATCTCCGTATTCCAGAACTACGCCACGGCGGATCTGGGCCTGATCGCCTATGAAACGCCGGCACTTGAAGGCATGACCATCGACGAGGGCGTTCTGGTCGAAATCGTCCGTCCCGGCACCGGTGACCCTGTCGCCCCCGGCGAGGTGGGCGAAGTTGTCGTCACGAACCTGACCTCTTCCGACTACCCCCTGATCCGTTTTGCAACAGGGGACCTATCCGCCGTCCTCCCTGGAACCAGCCCTTGCGGCCGCACGAACATGCGGATCAAGGGATGGATGGGACGCGCCGACCAGACAACCAAGGTCAAGGGCATGTTCGTGCACCCCTCCCAGGTCAACGAAGTGGTGAAGCGCCACGACGCCGTCACCAAGGCGCGGCTGGTGGTGGACAACAAAGACAACCGCGACAGCATGACCCTGATCTGTGAAGTGGCGGGCGGGGGCAATGATGAACTGGCCGCGGCCATCGCATCCGATATTCAGGCGCTGTGCAAGGTCCGTGGCGCGGTCGATTTCGCCGAACCGGGAAGCCTTCCCAATGATGGCAAAGTCATCGACGACATTCGCACCTATGAATAAGATGAGCGAATAACCCTACTTCAGGGACAGATTCGGGCAGATTTACGGCGGCGGGCGAAAGCCCGCCGTTTGCGTTTTATATTTTATCTTTTATTTCAATCAGTTAGAGAAACGAAAAAATTAAAAAAGAAAGCATAATATCGCCATATTTGAGGCCTAGAAATACATCATAAGGCTTCCACAGAGAACGCCCGGCGCAGTCCCCCCCCCCTCACTTGCGCCGCATTCTGAGAAACGGATGCCGAACTCCCAGCGGCCGGGTGTCTCCCCTCCCGGCCGCTGCATTTTCCACCCGAACAGTCACGGCAATTTGCCTTGGCGCGACGGGGGCCGAATTTGCTATAAGTCCCACGGCGTTTTCCCGTGGCCCCTGGCCCAATCATTTCGCGTGACCCATCCTTCATGAGCCTGTTCACCGGAACCGACCTGACCTGTATTCGCGGCGACCGTATGGTCTTCCGGGGTTTATCGTTTGAGACGGTGCCGGGGGATGCCCTGATTCTGATCGGCCCTAACGGCAGTGGCAAATCCAGCCTTTTACGCATGATGGCCGGGCTTTTGCGTCCCGTCGTCGGAAGCATGGCCTGGAATGGCACCCCCGTAGGCGACGAGCCGGAAGAACACCGGGGGCGCTTTCACTATGTCGGGCACCATGACGCGGTCAAAGCGGTCCTGACGGTGGAGGAAAACCTGCGATTCTGGGCGGGCCTGCGCCCCGACGGGCGTCAGACGGATGACGCCGTCACGCAGGCCCTCACCACTCTCGGCATCGGGCACCTTCATGATGTACCGGGACGTTTCCTGTCCGCCGGGCAGAAACGACGGCTGAATCTGGCCCGCATCATGGCGAGCCGGGCACCTCTCTGGCTTCTGGACGAACCGACGACGGCGCTGGACAAGGAATCCATCGCACGACTGGAAACCGCCGTAGCCGAACATCGGAAAGGAGGCGGAATTGTCGTTCTTTCCACCCACGCCGATGTGGAGCTTGAATCCTACAAGGTTCTGAACCTCGGCGACTTCGCGGTCGGGCGAACCCTTCTTGAAACCAGCGATTCG
>JAPHTL010000334.1 GCA_026193355.1 Rhodospirillales bacterium | reverse complement strand
GGGGTTCCCATTGACCGTTGAGATTGAAAGCTGCAACTGCGGCTGGACCGACCGGACGAGAAGGTCGATCGTCGCACCTTTCGCCAGAGGATATGAGGTCTGGACCAGGAATGCGCCCAGGGGAGAATCGATACGGTAGGCGACCTTCGCGCCACTACCGCCCATGACGGCAAGTACTGTGCCTTGAACCGTTGCGCCGGCGTCCGCCTGCAACAGGGCGGGTGGCGGTTTGGGGATCGTCACCGCCGTCGTCGGAACCGTCGCCTGTGGCGTGGGTTGGGGCGGGGTGGGCGGGACGACGGTGGCCATGGCTTATCGCATGAGCTTTGCCGCAATGGCTTCGACATCCGAAGCCGCCTGGGCGTTCGGAAAGCGGGTCAGTGTCGGTGACTGGCTTCGGATCGATTCGCGGACCTTTACGTCACGGCGGACAATGCCGGCCAGAGGCGGAGAAATCTTCAGGAACCCCTGACATGCCTTGAGAAGGGTGTTGTAGGTGCGCTCTCCTTCGCGGGTCGAATTCGCCATATTGACGACGATCTGGATGTTCGTTCCGGGGCGCTCAAGATGTGTGACCTTGATAAATGCGTAGGCATCGGTCAGCGCGGTTGGCTCGTCCGTGGTCACGACGATGCAGGTGCCGACGGTATTGATCAGGAAGCGCACGGTTCGCTCGACGCCTGCGCCGAGATCGACGACGACATTGTCATAGGCCGCCGAAAGAAGGGTCAGATCCTCGCTCAGGGTTTGAAGGCGGTTGGCCGGGATGCTGGCAAGGCTGCCGGAGCCTGATCGGCCTGCGATAATATCGAACCCGCCATCTTCAAAAGAGGACGCCGCCTGATTCAGGGTCAACTGCCCGGCGATTACTGCGCCAAGGTCGTGCTTCGGCATCAGGCCAAGCTGTATATCGACATTGGCAAGGCCAAGGTCGCCATCGAACAACAGTGTCTTGCGCCCGGCGCGCGCCATGGCATGCGCCAGCGTGATCGCAAACCATGTCTTGCCGACCCCGCCCTTGCCGGATGCGATTGCGACCATGTTGCGGCCCTTTGCGCGGGCATGGGGGTTTTGCGGCTGGGCTTTTTGCGTCATTCCTGTCGGCTCCGTCAGATCTGACCCACGGTCTTGATCCGTGCCTTGGGGTGAATTTCATTTTGCGAGATGACCGGCGTCGTGGGCCGGAACCTCTCGATAATCGAACGAACATACGGGCGAATCGTCGGGCTGGTCAGCAGCGCCGGGCTCTCTCCCTGCATGGCGTGGCGTTCGAACGTCTGACGGACGCCCGTGATGAATTCCTGGATCTTGCTGGGCGCCATGGCGATCTGCTGTTCCTCTCCGCTGCCCGTCAGGCTTTCGGCGAATCCCTGCTCCCAGTCGGGGGAAAGGGTAACCAGCAGAAGGGTTCCGTTCTCGTCGGCGAAAGTGTCGCAGATCTGACGGGACAGGCGTGATCGCACATGTTCGGATATCATGAGGGCGCTGCGGGTATGGGCGCAGGCCTCGGATATGGCTTCAAGGATGGTCGGAAGGTCGCGGACTGAAACGCGCTCGTTCAGGAGGTTCTGCAAGACGCGCTGGATACCGCTGATCGAAATCTGCCCCGGCACCATGTCCATGATAAGTTTCTGGTGATCCTTGTCCAGTTCGTCGAGAAGCTTCTGCGTCTCGACATAGGACAGGAGCTCAGACATGTTATCCTTGATGACCTCGGTGAGGTGGGTGGTGATCACGGTTGAGGGGTCCACAACCGTGTAGCCACGGAACAGGGCTTCCTCGCGGGTCGGCTCCTCGATCCATACAGCCGGTAGGCCAAAAGTTGGTTCGGTGGTTTTTTCGCCGGTAAGGGTGATCTCTTCGCCACGCGGATCCATGACCAGCAGCATGCTCGGCCGAAGCTCGCCGTGCCCGGCATCGATTTCCTTGATCCGGATTATGTATTCATTGGCGCTGAGCTGCACGTTGTCCTGGATACGGACCGAGGGTATGACAAAACCCATATCGCCGGCGACTTGCCGGCGGAGCGCCTTGATCTGATCGGTAACACGCTGTCCACGTACGGGGGAGTTGACCAGTGAAAGAAGGCCGTACCCGAGTTCCAGCCTGATGGTGTCGATCTTCAGCGCCGCGCTGACCGGCTCTTCCGACAATGGCGTCGCCGATGCTTCCGCCATGGCTTCGGCCTTGACGCGCTCCTCTTCCTTGCGACGATTCATATTCCGGCTGACGTACCAGGCGCCGAAACTGGTGGCCGCCGCCAGCATGACGAACGGCACCATCGGCGTGCCCGGGACGAGGGCGAGCGCGCCGAGCAGGAACGCGGTAAGCCCCAGCGCCTTGGGCTGACGGGTAAGCTGACTCGCCAGGGCGTCTTCCGTAGCGCCGGTCACGCCGGCTTTGGTCACCAGCATACCGGCTGCTGTCGACACGATCAGGGCGGGTATCTGTGTGACAAGACCATCACCGACGGTCAGTCGGGTGTAGGTGTCGCCCGCTGCGGCCAGCGCCATGTCATTTTGCAGAACACCGATAATGATGCCGCCGACCACATTGATGAAGGTAATCAGCAGGCCTGCGATGGCGTCGCCGCGAACAAATTTCGAGGCGCCGTCCATTGACCCGAAGAAGGAACTTTCGTCTTCCAGCTCCTTGCGGCGGGTCTTGGCTTCGTCTTCGTTGATCAAGCCGCTTGAAAGGTCGGCGTCAATGGCCATCTGCTTTCCGGGCATGGCGTCCAGGGTGAAGCGGGCCGAAACCTCGGCGATGCGCCCGGAGCCCTTGGTGATCACGACGAAGTTCACAATCACCAGAATCGCAAAGACGATGATGCCGATGACGAAATTGCCGCCCATGACAAACCCGCCAAAGGCTTCAATGACCCGCCCTGCGGCATCCGGTCCTTCATGTCCGTGCGCAAGGATCAGGCGCGTTGACGCCAGATTGAGGGCAAGGCGAACCATGGTCGCCAGAAGCAGGACGGTGGGAAATGATGTGAACTGCAAGGGCCGTTCGACGAAAAGCGCCGTCATCAGGATGAGAACGGAGAAAGTAATCGAAAAGGCAAGGCTGACATCAAGCAGCCAGCGCGGCATCGGCAGGATAAGAACGGCCAGAATCGCGATAACGCCAAGGGCATAGGCAAGGTCACCCCGGCGAAGCATGTCCATTGCGCGCCTGGTGAACTCGTTCGGCGCTTGCCCTTGCGCCACTTCCGCTGGAAGGTCAGCCATTCTTTTCCATCATCATGGCGGCGGTCAGACCGCTGCTTCACCGGGCGCAGGTACGGGAATGCCCTGATCGTTATAGGCCTTGAGCTTGTTGCGCAGCGTCCGGATGGAAATGCCCAGGATATTCGCTGCGTGTGTACGGTTGCCGAGGCAGTGTTTGAGGGTGTCGATAATCAGCTCGCGCTCGACATCGGCCACCGTGCGACCGACCAACCCTTGTCCGTCGTCGTCATGTTTCTGCGGGTCGGCGTGGTCCCAAACGGTGACGTGATCGCCTTTCTGCGCCCTGTCGACCTGCGCGTGACCAAGAGAAAGAGCTTCGCTGCCGATCTCGTCAGGCCCCCCGAGGAGGACCGCACGATGCATCACATTCTCAAGTTCACGAACATTTCCCGGCCAAGGGTGGCTCTGCAAGATGCGCTTTGCGTCACTTGAAAGGGGCAGGGGTGGGACATCATTGGCCTCGGCGAATTTGGTCACGAAGAACTCCGCCAGTAGCGGGATGTCATCGCGCCGTTCCGACAGCGAGGGGATTACGATGTTTACGACGTTCAGGCGGAAATAGAGATCCTCACGGAAGGTCCCCTTGGCGACTTCCTCTTCCATCTTGCGGTTGCTGGTCGCCAGAATGCGGACATCAACCTTGACCGGTTTGGCCCCACCGACCCGATCAATTTCCCGCTCCTGTATTGCGCGAAGCAGTTTGGCCTGGAGTCGGGGATCCATTTCGCTGATTTCATCAAGAAGCAACGTTCCTCCGTTCGCTTCCTCGAAACGCCCGAGCCTGCGGGATACGGCGCCGGTGAACGCGCCCTTTTCATGTCCGAAAAGTTCACTTTCCAGAAGGTTGTCCGGAATGGCTGCGCAATTGACGGCGATGAACGGGCCATCCTTGCGTTTGCTGTGGCTATGGATGAATCGCGCCATCAGTTCCTTGCCGGTTCCCGACCCGCCGGTGATCAGTACGCTGGCCGTACTGGGGGCGATCTGTTCGGCCATACGGATGACCTCTTCCATGGCCTGGCCCTGATAGACGATGGCGTGGTCTTCGATGCTGATGGCAGCCAGCACCGCGCCGATCAGTTCGGCGTTTGGCGGCAGCGGGACATATTCCTTGGCCCCGGCCTTGATCGCCCGAACGGCGGCAGCTGTATCGTTCCCAACGCCGCAGGCGACAACGGGAACAATGATGCGTTCCGCTTCAAGGCTGTTGATCAAATCGCCCACATTGAGGGCTACGTCCACAAGCACCAGATCGCCGCCCTTGCCAGCGCGGAGGGCTTGCAGTCCATCTTCAACGGTTACCGCGTGCACGACCTTGGCGCCCTGCGCCATGGCTATTTTGCTGGCCGCGCCAACCTGTCCGTCGAGAGTACCGATGATCAGCAGTTGCATGTCAGAGCCTGTTGTCCTCAGTCGAAATACCGAACCCGCTTGGTGGGGGGGAGTAAACTGTTGAGCAGCATTTCAAGGCGTCGGGGGTTTTCCTGCCGCCCGATGGACGTCGCGCCCAGCAGGAAAACATTGTT
>JAPHTL010000335.1 GCA_026193355.1 Rhodospirillales bacterium | reverse complement strand
GCGCTGATCCAGTGCGCCGGGTCGCGTGATTACAATCACCTGCCCTATTGTTCGCGGATCTGCTGCCTCGGCTCGATGAAGCATGCGGCCTATGTGCGCGAACAGTACGCGGATGCGCAGGTCGACATCTACTACATCGACATTCGCGCCCACGACAAGCTGGAGGCCTTCTACCGCCGCCTCAAGAACGATCCGCAGGTCAACTGGGTGAAGTCCAAGCCTGCGGAAATCTTCAGGGGCGAAGACGGCAAGCCCGTCGTCAGCGGCGAAAACACTTTGACCCGCGAGCGTTACCAGGAATCCTATGATCTGGTGGTTCTGGCCACCGGCATGGAGCCCTCGGCAGCGGCCTTCGCACCCCCCGTCGAACTGGAATCCGACGAATACGGCTTTATCGTGCCCAGCGCCGCCAGCGTGGCGGACGGCATGATTTCGGCCGGCGTGGCCGCTGGCCCGCTGGACGTGTCGATGTCGGTGCAGTCGGCGACCGCCGCCGCCATCAAGGCGATCCAGGCGGTTTCGGGCGGCTCGGCCCAGTAACGCGGCAAGGGAGGATACGGAATGAGCGTAGAACGCAAGATCGGCGTTTACCTTTGCAGCGGATGCGGCATCGGTGACGCTGTCAATGTGGACGAGATGGAAACGGCAGCCAATGCGCTGAAGGTTCCACTGTGCAAGAAGCACGAATACCTGTGCGGCGATGAAGGCTGCAAGACCATCGCCGACGACATCAAGGCCGAAGGGCTGACCCATGTGACCATCGCGGCCTGTTCGCCGCGCGTCATGACGGATCGCTTCGACTTCCCCGGAACGCTGGTGACCCGCGCCAACATCCGCGAGCAGGTGGCGTGGAGCCACGCCGCAGGCGACGAGGACACGCAGGCGCTGGCCAACGACAACCTTCGCATGGCGATTGTCGAGGCGCAGAAAACCTCGCTTCCCGAAGCATGGACCGAAGGCGATTTCACGAAGACGGTCATGGTGGTCGGCGGCGGCTGGTCCGGCATGAACGCGGCGCGCGCCGCGTCGAAGGCCGGACACGAAGTCATTCTGGTCGAGCGTTCCGACGCGCTGGGCGGTCAGGCCGCCAAGGCGTCCAAGGTTGCGCCCGCCCATCCGCCCTATCGCGAACCGGCCGACAACCCCGCGCCCGCCATGGTCGGCGAGGTCGAGGGCGATGGCCGCATCAAGGTCATGCTCAACACGCTGGTCACCAAGACCTCCGGCATGCCCGGCCAGTTCGATGTGGACATCAGCCAGGGCGGCAGCGCCAGCACCGTGAAGGTCGGCGCCATCGTCGTGGCCACCGGTTTCCGGCCCTACGATCCGGGCAAGCTTGGCCACCTCGGCTATGGCGCGTCGCCCGACGTGGTGACCAACTTCGAACTGGAAGGCATGCTCGCCAACGGCGGCGTGAAGCGCAAGTCGGATGGCAATGCGCCCAAGACGGTCGCCTTCATCCAGTGCGCGGGCTCACGCGATCCCGATCACCTGCCCTATTGCTCGTCGATGTGCTGTTCCATGTCGATCAAGCAGGCCGTGCAGATGACCGAGGCCGATCCCGATGTCATGTGCTACGTCATCTATGACGAACTGCGCACCCCCGGCGTGGCGGAAGAATTCTATCGCTCCGCCCAGGAAAAGGGCGTGGTCTTCGTCAAGGGCAAGGCCAAGTCCGTCGATGGCAGCCTGAAGGTCGTCTACGACGACGAGTTCCTTCAGGAAGAGATTCCGATGGAAGGCCTCGACATGGTCGTTCTGGCCACCGGCATGGTGCCCAACTCGACCAACCCCGAGCAGCCCGCCGTCGAGATCAACGACGAGCAGACCAAGTACATGAAGGACGACATCAACCCCGTGGCCCCCATTGCTGTGGCGGGTTACGGCGAAGGCGTCGAAGCGCCCGCCCCGGCGGTCCGCAACGAGGCGGCCATGCCCGAAGGCGCGCCGATCCTCAACCTTCAATATCGTCAGGGTCCGCACATTCCGATGCTGGCCGACGGGTTCGCAGACAGCCACTACATCTGCTTCCCCTACGAGACCCGCCGCACGGGCATCTACACCTGCGGGCCGGTGCGCCGTCCGATGGATATGGACGAAGCGGCCGACGACGGCATGGGCGCCGCGCTCAAGGCGATCCAGGCGATCCGCAACGTGGCCCAGGGTCAGGCCCTGCATCCGCGCTCGGGCGACCTCAGCTATCCGAAGGTCAACCTCAACGCCTGCACCAAGTGCCGGCGCTGCACGGTGGAATGCCCCTTCGGCGCGATCGACGAGACCCCGGAAGACTATCCGGTCATCAACCCGTCGCGTTGCCGCCGTTGCGGCACCTGCATGGGCGCCTGCCCGGTCCGCACCATCAGCTTCGACAACTACACCGTCGAAATGCTGACCTCGATGGCCAAGGCCTGCGAAATCCCCGACGAGTTCTCGGGCAAGCCGCGGGTGCTGATCCTGGCCTGCCGCAACGACGCCTATCCGGCGCTCGACATGGCGGGCATCCAGCGCGAGACCTACAACGCGCATGTCCGGGTCATCCCGGTGCGTTGTCTGGGATCGGTCAGCCTGCTGTGCGTCAACGACGCGCTGTCGGCGGGCTACGACGGCATCATCCTGATGGGCTGCAAATCCGGCGACGATTACCAGTGTCACTTCGTCAAGGGCAGCGCCATGGCGCAGGAACGTCTCGGCAAGATCGGCGAGACGCTCAAGAGCATGATGCTGGAGCCCGAGCGGGTCGAAAGCATGGAGGTCGCGATTTCCGACTCCAAGGTGGTCGGCAAGCGCATTGATGAATTCATGGCCACGATCGACAAGATTGGCCTCAATCCGTTCAAGGGATTCTAGCCATGACAGCAGCAACGTCTCCCGAATCAACCCGGAAGTACGACCTCGGCTTCTATCGCTATGTCCGCGACAACGTGGATGGCGGCGACCGGCTCAACAAGTGCATGCAGTGTGGCGTGTGCTCCGGTTCGTGCCCACTGCGCACGGACATGGATCACGGCCCGCGCAAGATCTTCATGATGGTGCGCGCCGGGATGAAGCAGGAGGTTCTGAAGTCCAACACCCTGACCAACTGCGTCAGCTGCTACAACTGTGTGGTTCGCTGCCCGCGTCAGGTGCCGGTGAAGTACCTGCTTCAGGGCCTGCTGGGCCTTGCGGTCAAGGAAGGCTATCAGGAGCAGACGACCAGCGAGAACGGCCGCTTCGCCAAGGCCTTCTGGTGGACGGCCAGCAAGTACGGCCGCACCGACGAACGCCTGATGTCCATGAAGTTCTTCTTCGCCATGGGCGTGGGTGAAGGCATCAAGCGCAGCCTCGCCAACCAGAAGCTGGCGATGAAGATGCTGAAGGCCGGCCGCATGCACCTCGGCATGCCGCACAAGATCAAGAATACCGGTGAGTTGCAGAAAATCCTGGCCAAGGCCCAGGAAATCGACGGCCGGGCATAAGGAGAGCAACGATGACAAAGAAGTTCACCTTTTACCCGGGTTGCAGCTCCGAGGGCGCGGGCATCCACCTCGACAAGTCGGTGCGCGCGATCATGCCGAAGTTCGACGTCGAGATGGAAGACATCAACGACTGGAACTGCTGCGGCGCTTCGGTCGGTCACATCGAGGGCGGCAAGCTGGCCCACGCCTCGCTGTCGGGACGCAACCTGGCCAACGCCAAGGAACAGGGCGACAACGACGTGGTTTCGGCCTGTGCGGCCTGTTACCTCAACACGCATGAGGCCAACGAGAAGATCCGCGACGACGAGAAGTTCAAGGACAAGATCAACCAGGCGCTGGAAGCCGGCGGCAAGTCCTATGACGGCAGCCTGCACGTTCGCCACGTCTGCGAGGTTCTGGTCAACGACATCGGCATCGACGCCATCAAGGCGCAGGTGACCAAGCCGCTCACCGGCCTCAAGGTCGC
>JAPHTL010000250.1 GCA_026193355.1 Rhodospirillales bacterium | reverse complement strand
CCCAGATGGCTGGTCGCCCAGACCGGCCCGAATTTCGGGTGGATGAAGTTGGCGCCGCGGCCCGGATGCGGCGTCTGCCCGGTATCGACCAGGGCCGCCAGCTTGTCCTCCTTGGTGTCGACGACGGCGACCTTGTTCGATGCGTTGGCGGCGACAAGGAAGTAGCGGCCGGTCGAATCGAACCCGCCGTCATGAAGGAAGCGCGCCGCCTCAATGGAGGTGACCTTCAGGTTCTTGAGGTCGGAATAATCGACCATCAGGACCTGCCCGGTTTCCTTCACATTGACCACGAACTCCGGGTGGTGGTGCGAAGAGACGATGGAGGCGACCCGCGGTTCCGGGTGGTAATCCTGGGTCCCGACGGTCATGCCGCGCGTGCCGACAACCTTCAGGGGCTCAAGCGTGGCGCCGTCCATGATCACGAACTGGGGCGGCCAATAGGTGCCGGAGATGGCGAACTTGTCTTCCCACCCCTTGAACTTCGAGGTTTCGACGGAGCGGGATTCGATGCCCGTGTCGATTTCGGCGACCGTCTGCGGTGGATTCATCCACAGATCGATCAGGTTGATCCTGGCGTCGCGGCCCGTGGTGAACAGGTAGCGGCCAGAAGCCGAGATGCGCGAGATATGCACCGCATAACCGGTCTTGATGACCGCCTTGATGGCGTAGGTATTGCCGTCGATCAGGGCGATCTCGCCCGAATCGCGCAGGGTCACCGAGAACAGGTTCTCCAGATCCCAGTCGTTCATCTGCTTGGTCGGCCGCTTGTCGACGGGGACGTGAACCTTCCATGTGTCGGCCATTTCCTTGAGGCCATATTCAGGCGGCAGGGGCGGATCCTGCATGACGTAGCGCGCCATCAGTTCGATCTGTCCCTCCGTCAACTCGCCCGAGGCGCCCCAACTGGGCATGCCGGCCGGCGATCCGTAGGTGATGAAATTTTTCAGGTAGTCGTATCCGAGTTCGCGCGTGATATCGGGGGTAAGCGGCTTGCCCGTCGCCCCTTTCCTGAGAACACCATGACAGCCGGCGCAACGTTGGAAGTAGATTTCCTTCGCCTCGATGAATTCCTTTTCCGACATCACCGGCACGCCAGGTTTGACGCCAGGTTGCTCAAGCGGCATTTTTTCCGCCGGGCCGTAGGGCAGCGAGCCTTTCGTATGGTCTTCTGTGTGTTTTCCCTGCGCGTTGGCGGTTTTAGCGATGAATCCCGGCGCTGAGCCCAAAAGAACCATCGCCATTGCCGTTCCTGCGAAACGCAGGAACGTTTTTCTTTTTTGCATCATGAGTACCCCTTGATTTCGTGGTTCGCCCCCCAAGCGCCCCGAGGTAATGATGCGGTAGGTGTGGCTGTAAAAGCCAAGAAAACACTATAGTCAAATAGAGCCACACACAACCAGAGATGCAAATTTACGCAAGAAAAACAATATATTAGAGAATCCGGTTATTATAACGAATCAAAAATAGCAAGTTAATAGGTCCAGATAACAGATCCGGCCCTCCCAGTGGAAGACGGGTAAGATGGCAAATGACGCCTCTTGGGAAGCTGAAAATGAAATGCTATAAAGGCTACCAAATTTAGGGGTGTGACAGCTTGCCTATCCTACATATGGCGGTGCTTGCGGTTATTCAGGGCATCACCGAATTTCTTCCGATCAGCTCTTCGGGCCATCTGGTTCTGGTTCCGATCATTGCCGGCTGGCCCGATCAGGGCCTTATGCTCGACGTTGCCGTCCACGTAGGAACCCTGTTTGCCGTGATGGTTTATTTTTGGCGTGACCTTTGGGCCATGATCGTCGGTCTGGCGCAGCTTGTCCGCGGAAAGCGCAGCGTGGGGGCGCGGATGGCCGGACAGGTGATTGTTGCCACCCTTCCCGTGGTTGCAGCGGGGTTTGTCCTCAATTCGCATTATGACGACGCTCTGCGCAGCATGGCGGTGATTGGCTGGGCGACGCTGGGTTTCGGGGTTTTGTTGTGGGTCAGCGATCATTTCGGCATGACCATCCGGCGCATCGAACACATGGGATGGGGCAGCGCCATCATCATCGGCCTGTCGCAGGTACTGGCCCTGATCCCCGGCACCAGCCGTTCGGGCATCACCATTACCGCCGCCCGGTTCTTTGGTTTCGAACGCCGCGAAGCGGCGCGGTTTTCCATGCTTCTGTCGATCCCGACGATCATGGGGGCGGGAACGCTCAAGGGGTGGGAACTTTACCAGTCCGGTGACGCACAACTGACCACGGACGCCATGATGGCCTCGGGCCTCGCCTTCGTCGCGGCGCTCATCGCCATTGCGGTGATGATGTCATGGCTTCGCCGGGCCACCTTCACGGCGTTCGTGTTCTACCGGATTCTGCTTGGCGCCGGGTTGCTGGCGCTGGTCTATTCCTGAACCGGTTTCTCTGGGGGCCGTCTTACACCACCAGATCGGCGTCCTTGTTCCAGGGCATCCTGATCAACACCCGCGCGATGGCGCAGCGGTCAAACAGAACCACCATCACCGTTCCAATTGTCATGGGGATAAACATCCACCATCCCGGTGGCCACAGGCCGAACAACACGAACGCCAGATAAACGCCACGCACCTGAACGGGAAAGGTGACAAGACTGCGATCGCGAACGATATAGGCAAAAAGGTTGACGCTGCTGACCACCGCCGCGCCGATAAATCCATAGGACCATCCGGCAAGTCCGGCGATCATGCAAACCAGTGTGGCGGTCCAATACCACCATGCGGCTTCATTGTATTTCAGGGTAAGTTTCATGATTCGCCTCCATCATCCCCGCGAACCCATTACAAGCCTTAACTGTAAGAGAATTTGGGCCCGAAGTCAGTTCCCGACGATGCCGCTTTCGTCCGCCTTCAACTCGAAGGCGGCGGCCATCAGGGCGCGGGTGTAGGGGTCTTTGGGGTTGTCGAAGATCTCCTGCGCCGGGCCCTGCTCGACCATTCTTCCGCGACGCATGACCAGCACGTCGTGGGCCAGTGCGCGAACCACCTTCAAATCGTGACTGATGAACATGTAGGCCAGATTGTGACGGACCTGCAAATCGCGCAGCAGATCGACAATCTGCGCCTGTACGGACATGTCCAGCGCCGATGTCGGCTCGTCCAGCACGATGAAGCGCGGGCGCAGCACCAGCGCACGCGCAATGCAGATGCGTTGCCGTTGTCCGCCGGAAAACTCGTGTGGGTACCGGTCCTGTGTGGCGGGGTCGAGTCCGACTTCCTCCAGCACGTCGGAGACCAGCTTCCGTCGACCCTCCGCATCACCGCCGAGGCCATGCACCAGCAGTCCTTCCTCGATGATCTGGCGGATGGAGAAGCGCGGGCTGAGCGAGCCGAAGGGATCCTGAAAGACGATCTGCATTTCACGGCGAAGGGGGCGGAGGTCCTTTGCCCCAAGCCCCTGAAGGTTGCGCCCGTCGAACTCGATTGAACCCTCGCAGCGCTGAAGCCGCAAAAGAGCGCGGCCCAGCGTCGTCTTGCCCGACCCGGATTCACCGACGACGCCAAGAGTCTGTCCTTCGCGCACCTTCAGCGAAATGCCGTCCACCGCCTTGATGTGGTCGACCGTGCGGCGAAAGAACCCCTTCTTGATGGGGAACCAGACCCTGGAATTGCCGACATCCATCAGGGTGGCGGCGTCAGGGTTTGCAGGCTGCGGCTGCCCCTTGGGTTCGGCGGCAAGCAGCTTGCGGGTATAGGCGTGTTGGGGCGCGGTGAAAATCTCCTCGGTTGCGCCTTGCTCGACGATCATGCCATCGGTCATGACGCAGACACGATCCGCCATGCGGCGAACGATCCCCAGATCGTGGGTGATCAGCAAAAGCGCCATGCCGAGCCGTTCCTGAAGGTCCTTCAAAAGCTTCAGGATCTGCGCCTGCACGGTAACGTCCAGCGCCGTCGTCGGCTCGTCGGCAATCAGCAGGTCGGGCTCATTGGCCAGCGCCATGGCGATCATGATCCGCTGTTGCTGGCCGCCGGAAAATTCGTGGGGGAGCGATCCCAGTCGCTCCCCGGCTTCGGGAAGGCCGACCAGATCCAGAAGCTCGCAGACCCGTTCCCGCGCTTGCGCCCG
Organism: Rhodospirillales bacterium; assembly: GCA_026193355.1. GTDB lineage: Bacteria > Pseudomonadota > Alphaproteobacteria > Rhodospirillales > JAPHTL01 > JAPHTL01. Next base: position 231 of record JAPHTL010000250.1, on the reverse strand, counting down.
TGAAAGGCCCCGATGGACAAACAGGACTTCGCTGATCTGCTTTTCGATGGAATGAAGCGGATTGAGCGAGTTCAGCGGTTCCTGAAAGATCATGGAAACGGCGTTGCCGCGCAGTCCCCGCAACGTCGATTCCTTCGCGCCCAACAGCTCGTTGCCCATGAAGCGAACCGACGATCCGGCGGCGTGGCTGGCCCGTGGATAGGGCAGAAGCTGCAACACGGAAAGGGCGGT
>JAPHTL010000146.1 GCA_026193355.1 Rhodospirillales bacterium | reverse complement strand
GAGGGTCTGACTCGTCACATTGGACCCGGCGCAGTTGGTCGCGATGAGCTCGACCTGGTAGAAGCCCGGATCCCTGAAGGTGTGGGTGAAGTTCTGCTCGGTGCTGGTCACGATGACCTGGGTGCCCAGACGAACGGTCCACAACCACTCGGTGGGGGTTGTGTCACCACCGCCACCACCACCGCCACCGCCACCGCCACCGCCGCCGCCGCCGCCTGAGCCCGAGCCTATGCCTGAGCCTGAGCCGGAAGAGGCGATTTCTGATGAAGTGATGGAGGACGAGAATCTTCCGTCCCAGGAAGAGATCGATTCGATGTTCGGCGATGTTGATGACGAGCCGGAGCCCGTGAAGTCTCTCTCCGAACCAGACGAGAGCGAAGGATTCGATTACGAAAGCGCCGACGACATCCCCGATGAACCCATCCCCGAGGTGTTTACGACCTCAATTTCGCGGGAAAAGGAAAGTCGCTTTGGCGCGGGCAAGGCGATCGTTGCCGTTCTTGCCGTTCTGATCGCTTTCGGCGGCGTTGGGTACTTCGCCCGGGACATGGTCCTGCGCCTCGTGCCGCAGGCAGGCGCCATCTATGAGATGGTTGGCCTGGGCGGAGAGGTCCTCGGCGCTGGCCTCGATATCCGCAGCGTGAAGTCGGACCGGGAGGTCGATCAGGGCAAGGATGTGCTGGTCGTCTGGGGTTCCGTTGTCAATATCTCCGACATGCCCCGCGATGTGCCGCCGCTGAAGGTCTCGCTCTATGACGCCGACAACGAAGAAATCCAGTTTGTCGTCGTCATGCCGGCGAAATCGAATCTGAAGCCCGGAGACAACATCGGCTTCAAGGCGCGCCTGAGCGAGCCCAGCCCGCTGGCAAGGCGTGTCGAGGTGACCTTTAGCGAACCTGACAAGCCGTCAGGCGCCGAGCCCCCCCCCGAAGCAGAAAAGCATTAGGATCCCGGACCCTAGCCCGCAGGTGATATCCATGCGGGCAGGCGGTCCATTGCGATGATGTCTTCGACTTCGACGCGCTTGCGCACGAGGGAGAAGGCCTTGCCGCTGACAAGAACCTCGGGCAAAAGCGGTCGCGTGTTGTAGGTCGATGCCATGGCGGCGCCGTAGGCCCCTGCCGTACGCAGGGCCAGAAGATCGCCCGCCGCCACCGGCGGCATTGGGCGCTGACGACAGAAGGTATCGCCCGTTTCGCAGACCGGTCCCACCACATCCACGGGTTTTTGCGGGGCGTTCCCGGCGGGTTCGCTTACCGGCACGATGGCGTGATAGGCGTCATAGAGCGACGGTCGCATCAAATCGTTCATTGCCGCGTCAATGATGAGGAAGGTTCGCGTCGCGCCTTCCTTGACATAAATGATGCGTGAAACCATGACGCCCGCGTTGCCGACGATCATCCGACCCGGCTCGAAGACCAGCGAACAGCCGAGGTCGGCCACCGTATCGCGCACCACCGCGGCGTATTCGGCGGGGCCGGGCGTCGGTTCGCCGTCGTAGGGAATGCCCAGTCCACCACCCAGGTCGAGACGCCGGATCGGCAGGCCGTCGGCCCGCAACATGGCGACAAGGTCGCGCAGGCGGCGGAACGCATCGTGGAAGGGTTGAAGATCGGTCAATTGTGAGCCGATATGAACGGCGACGCCGGTGATATCGATTCCGGGCATCTTCGCCGCGCGGCTGTAAACCGCGTGCGCGCGCGTCCATTCGATGCCGAACTTGTTTTCACTTTTGCCTGTCGAGATTTTGGCATGGGTTTTTGCATCGATATCGGGGTTGATCCGCAGCGCCACCGGGGCCTTGACGCCCGCTTCCATGGCGACGTCATTGAGGGCCTGAAGTTCGGGCTCCGATTCGACGTTGATCTGCATGACGCCTGATGCGATTGCCTGCGCCAGTTCGTCACGCGTCTTTCCTACGCCGGAAAAGACGATTTTTTCCGGTGGAACCCCTGCGGCCATGGCGCGCTTCAGCTCACCGCCGGAAACAACATCGGCCCCCGCGCCGAGACGGGCGAGGGTGCTGATCACCGCAATGTTCGGGTTCGCCTTGACGGCGTAGCAGACCGTTGCGTCCAGGCCTGACAATGCGTCGGCGAAAACCTTGTAGTGGTGCTCCAGTGTGGCTGTCGAATAGCAGTAAAAGGGTGTGCCCACGGCTTCCGCAATCTGGGAAAGGGGAACGTCTTCGGCGCACAGGACGCCATCGCGATAAGTGAAGTGATCCATGATTCAGGCGATCCGGGACAGGTTGGTGGTGATCAGATCCGCGCGCGGCTCATCCGCTTTCCCATCGGGGGCGGGATAGGTCCGGGGATATTTGGGGTCCACATCCGGCGGTGATTCCAGCGCACCCTTGCGCCCGCATCCTGTTATCGCCGTCGTAAGCATGACGGCGATGGCCGCCATCATCAGGAAACGTTTCGTCATCATAGGAACCTCTCCCGCGCAGCCGCAGCCGCCGTGCGGACATTGTCCGGCGCTGTGCCGCCGAAACTGGTGCGGCTGGCTACCGATCGCTCCACGCCGAGGACATCGTAGACGTCTTC
>JAPHTL010000181.1 GCA_026193355.1 Rhodospirillales bacterium | reverse complement strand
GTTTTCGGAGACGATTTCCCCTTGAGGATGACGTTTCGGGCGTAATCGCGTTCGGTGAAGATGCCGACGATCTTGCCGCCTTCCATCACCAGAACGCACCCGCCGTTGCGCCGGGCCATTTCCTCAAGCGCCTTGTATACGGAATCATCGGGGCTGACGGACCATACCTCGCCGCCCTTGTTTTCCACCAACTGCCGCAAAGTCGCCATAGCGCATCTCCATCCAGAAACAGAGGCTGCGCCGCAAAAACAATTTTTACAGGAGACCGGCGCAGGTTGGACCCATTATACACCGGAGCGGCAAAAAGCACAGGACGACAGAGAGACCCTGCGCCGGTTCATTTTTTCCCTATGGCCAATGCGGAATGCTTTTTCCCGAAGGTCGAATATGGCAAGGTGCCGCCTTTCCTGCCGAAAGGTATTAAAACGGCGCCGCAGAGAAGGAAGCACCCGATGGGCAGTATCTATGATACCGACTTGGAAAAGAACCCGGCGAACTACACGCCGATCAGCCCCCTGACTTTCATCGAACGATCAGCGGCCGTCTATCCCGACCACGAGTCCGTTGTTCATGGTGACCGTCGATACACATGGTCGGAAACGTTCCGGCGTTGCCGGCGCCTAGCCTCGGCCCTGACGAGGCGCGGCCTGGGAAAGGGCGACACGGTCGCCGTCATGTTGTCCAACACCCCGGAAATGTACGAATGCCACTTTGGCGTTCCCGTTACCGGCGCGGTGCTGAACACCATGAACACGCGGCTGGATGCTACGGCCATCGCCTTCATCCTCAACCACGGTGAAGCGAAGCTGCTGATCACCGACACGGAGTTTGCCGATACAGTCAAGGAGGCCTTGGCAAAAATCGGGCGGGATCTTCCCGTTATCGACGTTGACGACCCGATAGCGGATGTTCGTGGCGACAAACTCGGTGAAAAGGACTACGAGGCCCTGCTGGCGGAAGGCGATGACGACTTCCCCTGGATCATGCCCGCAGACGAATGGGATGCCATCTCGCTCAATTACACCTCAGGGACGACGGGCAACCCAAAGGGCGTCGTCTATCACCATCGGGGCGCTTATCTTAACGCCGTCAACAATGCCGTCGGCTGGAACCTGGGCCATCATCCCCGATACCTGTGGACCCTGCCGATGTTTCATTGCAACGGCTGGTGCTTTCCCTGGACGCTGGCCGCCATAGCCGGGACAAGCCTTTGCCTGCGCAAGGTCAGCGCCGGAAACATATTCGCAGCCATAGCAGACGAAAAGGCGACACACTTCTGCGGCGCGCCGATTGTCCTGAACTTCGTGATCAATGCATCGGATGCCGAACGCCGCAATTTCGATCACAAGGTCGAGGTGATGACGGCCGCGGCCCCGCCCCCGGCCGCCACGCTGGAAAACATGCAGAAGGCCGGCTTCAACGTCACCCATGTCTATGGCCTGACCGAAACCTATGGTCCGGCCACCATGTGCGCATGGAATCCGGAATGGAATGACCTGCCGATCGAAAAGCAGACGGTAAAGAAAGGCCGTCAGGGCGTTCGCTATCACATGCTTGAAGGCCTGAATGTGATCGACCCCGAAACCATGACGCCCGTTCCCGCCGATGGCGAAACCATGGGCGAGGTTATGTTCAAGGGCAACATCGTGATGAAGGGTTATCTGAAGAACCCGAAGGCCAGCGCGGAATCCTTCGCGGGCGGATGGTTCCACTCGGGGGACCTCGGCGTCATGCAACCCGATGGTTACATCAAGCTGAAGGACCGCTCGAAGGACATCATCATCTCGGGTGGGGAAAACATCAGTTCCATTGAGGTTGAAGACACCATCACCCGGCACGAGGCGGTTTTCGCCGCCGCCGTCGTCGCAAGACCAGACGACAAGTGGGGCGAAACGCCATGCGCCTTCGTGGAACTGAAGCCGGGGCGGGAAGGAACAGTTACAGAAGACGACATCATCGCATTTTGCCGCGAAAACCTGGCGCGCTTTAAATGCCCGCGCCACGTCGTTTTCACGGAACTACCCAAGACCTCAACCGGCAAGGTCCAGAAATTCAGGCTGCGCGATCAGGCGGCCGCGCTGTAGTCCGCCGCTTGTTCCGTCTGGGCATTCATCACCGCAAATGAAAACACCCCCGCAGCCTCTCATCGGGCGCTGCGGGGGTGGCGTTCCAGGCGCGGATCAAAAAGCCGCGAAAACTCGATTCAAGAGCCTCAAGCCTCCTTCGACGTTACGTCTGGAGGTCGGCCAATTCATCTTTGATCTTGAGTTTTTGCCGTTTGATATCGGCTATCAGAGCATCGTCGGGAAGGGGGCGGGCGGTTTCTTTTTCAAGGGTGACTTCCAGGCTTTCGTGTTTGTCACGTAGGGCCTGGATCCGGTCTTGCACGCTCATGGCGGGGGTCCTCCCTTAACTGTTATCACTACGCCAAAAGGCTAGCACAGGCATTCTTCAATATCCAGATTCCTTGAAGTCATTTTTATGCTTTTCCCCCTGATTTCCGGGGTTTTAAACGAATCAAAACAACATTCGATCGATCATGGCCTGACAAGCGGCGAGGGCGCCTCCTGGAGCCCGACGGGATCTTGATGGACCAGAACGTCGGCCTTCGGGAAGGCCTCCTCGACCGCCCACATAACTTCGTCGGCGATGCTGTGGGCTTCTCGCAGGGGCATCTCCGGATCCATCTCGATGTGGAACTGGATAAAGATGTCCTGGCCCGACATCCGCGTCCTCAGGTCGTGCATACCCTCGACCTTGGGATGGGCAAGCACGACAGAGCGGATTTTTCCACGCTCCTCGTCCGGCAATTCCCTGTCCATCAGGTGAGTCAGGGATTCCCTGACGATTTTCCACGCGCCCCAGATGATGTAGGCGGCGATGGCGATGGCAAACAGGGGATCGGCATGCACCCAGCCGAGTTGCGAAACGAGAAGAAGCGAGACGACAACGCTGCCGTTGACCAGCAAGTCGGCCTCGTAGTGCAGGGAATCGGCGCTGATCGCCACCGATCCTGTTCGCCTGATCACATGACGCTGGTATATCACCAGAATCAGCGTAAGCACGATCGAGATGCCCATGACGACATAGCCAACATCGGGGTTCTCGATGGCTTGTGGGCGGGCCAACCGCTCACCGGCCTGCAAGATGAGAAACACGGCGGAACCACTGATAAAGGCGGCCTGGGCCATGCCAGCCAGTGGCTCGGCCTTTCCGTGGCCGAAGCGATGCTCCTTGTCTGCCGGTTCCAGCGCATGGCGAACCGCGAACAGATTGACCAGTGAAGCAAGGGCGTCAAGCATCGAGTCGACCAGCGTTGAAAGGATGCTGATGCTGTCTGTCATCGCCCAGGCGACAAGTTTGCAAATGATGAGGATACCCGCGACCGAAACCGAGGCATAAGTCGCCATCCGCATAAGACGCGCCGAATCGGCGGCAGCCGAACCGCGACCCGCCATCACGGCGTCACTCTGCCTGTTATCGGGGTCGGCAGCCATTTATCCGATGATCTCCTTGCATGTCATCCTGGGTTTTCGGTCATGGGAACAGACGTTCCGTGCGCCAGCCATCGGCCGTGCGATGGTACACCAGCCGCTCATGCAGCCGAAACGTCACTTCTTCCCAGAACTCAATGCGATCGGGAACGATCCGAAACCCGGACCAGAATTCCGGCCGCGGGACGGCGCCGACATGAAACTTCGCCGTATATTCGGCGATTCGTTTTTCAAGCTGCATGCGCCCGGTCAAGGGCTGCGACTGCTTTGACGCCCATGCGCCGATCTGGCTCATACGCGGGCGTGAAGCGAAATAGGCGTCGGCCTCGGCAACATCAACGGCTTCGACGGGGCCTTCGATACGCACTTGCCGTTTTTGCGATTTCCAGTGAAAGCACAGCGCGGCGAATGGATTATCCGCAAGCTCCCCGCCTTTTCGGCTTTGCAGGTTGGTGTAGAAGACGAACCCGCGCTCATCCACTGCCTTCACAAGAACCATGCGCGCAGAAGGACGCCCCTCGGAGGTCGCGGTAGCGAGTGAGGCCGCGTCAGGATAATCGGGCTCCGCCTTTTGGGCGGCGGCGTACCATTCCCTGAACTGGTTTATGGGTTCTTCGATTTTGATGACGCTCATTGTCTGGCCGCTGCAAACTTTATGGGGACATTGGTTACATAAGGGGTAGTGGAGTAACGGTCCAGCCCCTAGATAACGTACATCTCCCCGCAGGATGCAAGACGGGGAAAATTGTCGGCGTTAATCACTCAGTAGGGAAAGTCCGTTATTCCCTGATGTCAAGAACAGCTGTCGAGAGGATCAGCTATGATTGCGAAACGTATGGCCGCAGCAATTGTCGGTGTCGCTTTCCTTGCAGGATGCGCCGCCGATCAGCAGCAAAGACCGAGTGAGACCGTTGGAACCCTGCTTGGCGCAGCCGCGGGCGCGCTGCTGGGCGCGCAGGTTGGCGAGGGTCGTGGACGGTTGGTCGGCGTCGCCGTCGGTACGCTGGCAGGCGCCTATCTGGGCAACCAGATCGGCCGCACCATGGACGATGTCGACCGCAACAAGATGCAGCAAACGACGCAGGGGGCCCTCGAAAACAACCGAAACGGCGCCTCGTCATCGTGGTCGAACCCGGATACCGGCCATTCCGGCACGGTAACCCCCGTGCGCACCTATGAGGCATCGGCCGACCGACCTTGCCGGGAATACACGCAAACCGTCACCATCGACGGCCGGACGGAACAGGTCGTTGGAACGGCCTGCCGGGAACCCGACGGAACCTGGCGCATTGTGAACTGAACCGCGAACCGGCTGGTAAATGAAAGATCCCTATCGCGTTCTAGGCATCAACAGAAACGCCCCGCAGGCCGACATCAAGTCGGCCTACAGGCGGCTGGTGCGCGAATACCACCCGGACCGTTCGCCCGGCGACCGCGCCGTAGAGGATCGCTTCAAGGAAGTCGTCGCCGCCTACGAACAACTGAGCGGCAAAACACGCATAGATGAGGAATCCCCTCGTCCCGGCGCTGGCAAGGGGCGGGACCGGTGGTCCGGAACCAACCCGTTTCATGCCTTTTACCGCAAGAAGCAGAGCGAACACGCGAGCATAAGAATCGATGGAAGCGATGTGACGTACACCCTTGCCGTCGATTTCCTGGAAGCGGCGCAAGGCATGACGAAACGCGTCAGCATGGCCACCGGAAAGCGGCTTGAGGTCAAGGTTCCGGCCGGAACGACGGATGGACAGGTTCTCCGGTTGCGAGGCCAGGGCATGACGGGGTTGAACGGCGGAAAAACCGGCGATGCCCTCATTGAAATCAAGGTAAAGGCCAGTCCCGATTACACGGTTCAGGGGCGCGATGTGTACGTTGATGTCCCCGTCACCCTTCCCGAGGCCGTGCTCGGGTGCCGGATCGACGTCGACACCATCGACGGACCCGTTACGGTGACGGTGCCGGAAGGCTCGAATACGGGAACCACCCTACGCCTGAAAGGAAAAGGCCTTCAGGCCGCGACAGTGAAAGGCGGTGGGGAACAACGGGGCGACCAATATGTGCGGCTGAAAGTCGTCCTTCCATCAAAGCCCGATTCCGAGTTGGTCGACTTCGCGAAACGCTGGGGGAACAAACACCCCTACCCCGTCCGCAACAGCAAGACCGTAAAGAACAAGGCCTGAAATTGCGGAGGGTTCAGCCCCCCGCCTTGCCTCCTGCCCCGCCCCCTGCTTCCATGATTTCCGCCAGCGTCACATTCAGGACATTTTCATGCGCGCCTTCTGCCTGTCTCGCAAGCGCCGAAAGCCTTTGCCGCCATGGCTCGTTTCCGGGCGGCGTGTAATTCGACAGGTCGCATGTCAGATCGAGGGCCCGTGCAAGCTCATAGATACTGGCGCTGGACGGGTCGCGGGCGAGAACCCATTCCTCTTTCATTGTCGCTTCGACGAAACC
>JAPHTL010000273.1 GCA_026193355.1 Rhodospirillales bacterium | reverse complement strand
GCGACGCTGCCGATCGGAGAACAGAAGCAAACCGCCTACACCGCCTATAACAGCGATGGCGGCCTGGATACCATTGCATTCCTGTGGACAAAAACCGCCATCAACACTTGGGAAGTAACCGGTTCAACAGATGGCGGGACGATAACCTCTCCCGCCGCCACCTCAGTCACCTTTAACGGAGACGGAACCGTCAACACACCGGACTCCCTGACCATTGCCGGAACGGCAAGCGGCGGCGAAGCCATCAGCTATGAACTGGATATCACGGGCCTGACCCAGTTTGCCGGGTCGCTCAACGAAACCTTCTACTCCTACAACGGGTCGTCGAACGCCACGCTTGAGAGCGTAACCTTCGATAGCGACGGGTTCGTCCTCGGTGCGTTCAGCGACACGACCATGCGCAAACTCTACAAGATTCCGATCGCCACCTTCCTCAACCCCGACGGGTTGGCCGGCTACAACGGAAACGTCTGGGCGGAATCCATAAACTCGGGCTCCGTGACAGAGCGGTTTCTCGACACCTTCGGTTCTGCGCAACTTCTGACGAATACCCTGGAATCATCCAACGTCGAACTCCAGGACGAATTCACCAAGATGCTGATCACCCAGCAGGCCTACAATTCCTCGGCCACGGTGTTCCGGACGGTGGACGAAATGACCCAGGTCGCCAAGGATCTGAAGCGCTAATAACATTTTCTCTTCGGGGGGCGGACCACAAGTCCGCCCCCTTGTTTCCCCGGCAGAGAAGCCGCCTGCGGCCATTTCGGACCGACTACCCGGCAAATTCTTCCCTCCGTCATGCCCGTTATCACCCCTGCCCCCATCCAGACGCCCACCTATCACAAAAATATCCATATTTATCAATATGTTGACGCGGTGCACCCATTGGCACGGGTATTGCGTATTTAACAAGGAACAAGTCGGACACACGACACTCCGGGCAAATGAACGGAAAACGACGATGAAAAGAACGGGAAACTTGACCAAACAATCATTCGCAGCCTTCCTGCGGCGGTTTTTTGCCGTTGTTGTGACGGTCGCCTTCGTATTTTCGTTGAGCGGCGAAGCGCAATCCTCGTCACGCATAAAGGACATCGCCGATTTCGAAGGCATCCGCGACAACATGTTGATCGGCTATGGCCTCGTGGTTGGCCTGAACGGAACGGGCGACTCGCTTGAGGACGGCCACTTCACGAAGCAAAGCCTCCTTTCGATGCTCGAAAGACTGGGTGTCAAGCCGACCATGGATGGCCTCGATTCCAAGAACACCGCCGCCGTCATGGTGACGGCATCGCTTCCCCCCTTCGCACGTCAGGGCACCCGGATCGATGTAACCATCAGCGCGCTTGGCGATTCCGATAGCCTCATGGGCGGGACTCTTCTGGTGACGCCCCTCGTCGGCGCCGACGGAGAGGTCTACGCCGTCTCGCAGGGACAGGTGGCGGTCGGCGGCTTTTCGGCGGGCGGGCAAGGCCAGACCGTGACGAAAGGCGTCCCGACAAGCGGGCGCATTGCCAACGGCGGCATCGTCGAACGCGAGGTCGGCTTCGAGATCGGCTCCATGGAAACGATCAAGATCGCCCTGCGCAACCCGGACCTGACGACCGCGCGACGCATGGCCGAAGCGATCAACGCCTATCTCGGCAGCGCCTCGGCGATATCTTCCGATCCAGGCACCGTTCAGCTGAGGGTTCCCGCGAATTACCGCGCGAACGTGGTCGGCCTGATGACGGATATCGAACAGTTGCGCATCCTCCCCGACCAGATCGCCCGCGTCATCATCGACGAGCAATCCGGCGTCATTGTTATGGGAGAGAACGTACGCATCAGCACCGTGGCGATAGCCCAGGGCAACCTGACCATCCGCATCACGGAAACCCCACAGGTTTCACAGCCCGGCCCGTTTGCCGAAGTGGGACAGACGACAACGGTTCCGCGCACGGATATCGCCGTCGACGAAGGCAAGGACAAAAGGCTTGCCGTCGTCGATACCGGCGTAAGCCTGCAGGAACTGGTCAACGGGCTGAACGCGCTTGGCATCGGACCGCGCGACATGATCACCATCCTTCAGGCGATCAAGGCGTCCGGCGCCCTGCAAGCCGAAATCGAGGTGATGTGATGAGCGCCCTCAACGTCGACAGCTTTGCCAGCGCGTCACTGAGCACCGCGATGATGCAGGAAAGCCAGCAAAAGATGGCGAACCTGAAAGCGCGCGCCCATTCCGGCAACACCGACAGGAACGCAGCGGTCGAAAAGGCTCGCCAGGTGGCCAGTGAATTCGAATCCGTATTCCTCTCGCAGATGCTGAAACCCATGTTCGCGCCCCTTGATACAGCCCCGCCGTTCGGCGGTGGGCAGGCCGAGGAAATGTGGCGCGGGCTGATGATTGACGAATATGGCAAGGCTATGACCAAAAACGGCGGCATCGGAATCGCCGATGCCGTCTTCAACCAGATGCTCAAGTTGCAGGAGGCGCAGTAACCATGGACGCCATCGACCGTATCAGGGAAATCATTTTGCTGGGCGGCCAGCTTTGTACGTTCATGCAGCTTGAAAACCGGGCATTGCAGGACCGTGACCGGGATTATGTTGCGGCCCATATCGACGAAAAAAACGCACTGACCAGAAGCTACGAAAAACTTTTCAAAAGCCTGATCGCCGATGAAACCGGTCTTGAAGAAGCCCTGGCGGAATATCGCGACGACCTTCGCGACCTGAACAACCGGCTTCAGGACCTGATCGCTGAAAACGGCCTTCTGCTTCAAGCCGCAATCCAAAGCGGACAGATCGTCCTCGACACAATCGCCGAGGCTGTCCGTATCTCGCAGACCGATGGAAGCACCTATTCCGCCGCCGGCGCACTGGGCCAGAACGGCCTAAGCGCACGACGCGCTTCCATCGCAATGGACCAGACCCTGTAGACACCAGAAGGAGTCACGTAAATGGCAGGCAATCTAACACTGGCGCTTCGCACCGCCCAAAGCGGCCTTCTGGCCGGACAGGCGGCGCTTGACGTCGTCGCCAACAACATCGCCAACGTCAATACGCCGGGATACTCGCGAAAGATCGTGAACTTCGAACAGCGTGTCGTTGTCGATACCGGTTCCGGCGTTTCACTTTCCGAGATCACACGGATCGTCGATGAAGGCCTGATCAAAAGCCTGCGCCAGGAGCTTTCCTCCTTCAATGAAGTGGACGTCGCGCGGAATTACTACGAACGGCTGCAGGAACTGTTTGGCAAACCGGGTGACAACACGTCGCTTTCGCATATCGTGGCAAGCTTTTCAGAAGCGATCGAAGCGCTGGCGCTTTCCCCGGAAAGAAGCATGGAGCAAAAGGAGCTCGTGCGCAGGGGAAACGATCTCGCACTGGAGCTTCAGGGTCTCACCACATCGATACAGGATCTGCGCTTGCAGGCTGATCAGGCGATTGAAACCGTCATTGATCGCGCCAACGTTCTCATGTCCACCATCGAGGACATGAACAACAAGATCATTCGTAACGAAGCGGTTTCCCACGATGTTACGGATCTTAAAGACAAGAGGGACGAGGCACTCACCGAACTGTCCACCCTGATTGACATTTCCTATTTCCAGCGCAACAGCGGCGACGTGGTGGTCTTCACCTCAGGCGGCTTTGTCCTGGTTGATTCCGCAGCAAGAACACTGAGCCACAACTCGGCCGCCGCCCTCAGCGCAGTCACGACCTACGAAGAAGGCCATATCCAGGGAATATTCGTCGGCGCAACGGTTGATGCCAACGACATGACCGCATCGATCAACGGTGGAAAGCTGAAGGGGTTGATCGATCTTCGAGACCAGATCCTTACCGGGCTTCAGGCCCAGATTGATGAGTTTGGCGCTGAATTGCGTGACGCATTCAACCAGTTGCACAATCGCGGGGCGCCGCAGCCCGGCCTGACCAGCGCGACGGGGACAAGAACGTTCGTCGCCCCGGGCGGTACAGGCGTACCTGCGGCAGGCGATCAGACAATCACACTTTCCGGCGGCGACGTAACGATCGCCCTGTTCAACGATTCGGGCGACCAGACGGCCGTCACGACGCTGAACACGATCATGCAGGATTTGACGCTCGGCACAATCGCAGCGCCCCCCAACGGCCCGTGGACCATCGACGAGGTCGCGGCCACCATCGAAGACTGGATCCAGGCGAACGGCGGTTCCGCCAGCGCATCGGTAAGCGTAAATTCCGACGGCAAGTTTGCGATTGATCTCAACACATCAAATCTCAACATCGCTTTCCGTGACGAGACGGCGAGCGCCAACGGAAGCACGGCATCCGATGTCACCATCCGTTTCAATGCCGACGGCGATGCGGGCGGCGTCATCGATCAAACGGTCTCGGGCTTTTCCAATTTCTTCGGCCTGAACGACTTTTTTATCGATGGGCGTGAACCCACCCGGTACGATAGCGCGATACAGTCGTCATCCTACAGTTTTTCGCCAACCGGGGCTGTTGTCCTGACCTTCAAGGATGGGACGACCACGGATTCGATCACCATTGCGGCCGGATCGAACATGTCCTTGCAGGACATCGCGGACGCGATCAACGACACATCCACCGGCATATCGTTTGTCACGGCGGCCGTGATCACGGAGGGCAGTGGATACCGTTTGCGCCTGACCCATGACGACAGCCTGCCGATGGTCGTTGTCGATGACCAGGGGGTCGGGGCTACTGACTCCCTTCTTGCCTCCCTCAACCTTGAGGTCAGCAGCGCGCGAACCGCGCAGAATTTCCAGGTGCG
>JAPHTL010000219.1 GCA_026193355.1 Rhodospirillales bacterium | reverse complement strand
TGAATCGGCGGCGGAACCTCGGGCGGAATTTCCGCAACCTCGGGTTCAGGTTCCGGCTCAGGCTCAGGCTCAACAATTGGTTCGGGTTCCGGCTCCACCACCGCTTCGGGCGGGGGCTCGGGTTCCTGCACCGGCTCTTCCCTTTCGGGTTCCGGCTCCTCGGGCGGGGCGACCGGCTCGGGCGGGGCCGCGCCGAAAGACGGCAGGTCCACCATTTCGAAACTGCCGACGGCGATGGGTGGCGTCGTCGCCAGCCCCGGGATGACAACCGCCAGGCCAACCAATACGCCGTGCAAGGCGACAGCAACGCCAAGGGAGGCGGCCTTAGACGACCATTGCCGTTCCGCCGCAATCATAGAGTCTTCCCTAAAGAACCAGCCAAATACGCCGCAACCCCAAAAGCACCAATGCGCCTGCGGCACCGTAGCGAAGCATCCGGCCCATCCAGGGACGGCCTTCGCCAAGTTTTTTCCCGAAAGTCCCGATCAGCGGCATGACAATGAACAGCGGGGTCAGGGCGGCGCCCAGTCCAAATGCCACACCATAACCCAGGCCCAGCCACGGATCACCCGACATGGCGCAGGCCGCCAGAAGGGCCGCCAGCGGCGCACAGGGCGTCAGGCTGAGTGCAAATCCCAGGGCGAATGGCGGCAGACCTTTCCCGTTCTGCGCCACGGTGCAGAGCTTGTTGGCGCGCCCCATGGCCAGCAGCCAGAAACCGGCAAGGATGCTGGCGATGCCGATGAAGACATGTCCCGTGGAACCGGCCAGCGCTTCCTCCAGCCATACGCCGAGGAGGCCGGCAAGAACGCCAAGAAAGCCGTAGGCCATCACCTTGCCCGCGGCGAACATCCCGGTATGGCGCAACGCCATGATACCGCCACCACCCTGCCCGATGGCCCACGTCCCCATGAACGGAAGGCACACGGCTGTGCAGGCGGTCAACCCCACCGACAGGCCAAGTAGCCAGACCGAGAAGAACCCGATCTCCTGCGGGACAAGACCCACGTCAGACATCAGGCCTCTGCCCCTTCAGGTTTGCGCGTGGGCTTGCGGAGATCTCCATCGGGTTTGTCGATTTTCGTTCGGTTCCTGAAGTAATCGCTGGATGAACGGAACAGGGGGACAGGCCCGAATTTCAACTGGATGATGTCATCATCAGGGCAGAACTCCGCACAACGACCGCACAGGGTGCAATCCTCATGAAACGCCTTGTGGCCGTGGTCGTCTGCAATCTCATGGATATCCATGGGGCAGGCCTTGGCGCACAGACCGCATTTCCCGCATTTTTCCTCATGCGGCTTTTTCACCAGCCGCATCGGCGAAAGACGCCTGAACAGGGCATGAAGCGCCAGCATGGGGCAGACCCGACAGAATGGCTGCCGCACGGCGAACGCGGCGATAATCACAAAACCGAAAATCGCATTTCGCAAGGCGGCGAACATCATATCGACCCAACCGCTTGTGGGTACGGCCATCTGTTCCGTCGACCCAGTCATAAGCGTGGTCAGAATTCGCGACGGGCAAACCTGGCAATAGGCATCGCCCGCGGCATGGGGCGCAACGCCCAGACCGGCCAGAAGCGGCAAAACAATGACAAGCCCTCCCAGTATCATCCATTTGGCAGGCCGTACCCGCCCGACATTGTCCTTCGCCAGCCTGCGGACCGGCAAACCAACAAAACGCCCAACCTTGTAGAGAACCTCCTGTACGGTGCCCAGTGGGCATACCCACCCGCAGAACGCCTTGTTGAGGAAAACAAAGAAGGCATAGAAAGTCAGCAGCGTAATGGCAATCGGGATGAGCATGCTGAACGTGAAACCTTGCAACCTTACGATGCCCTCACCAACCCGGTGATGAAGCTGATGCTGGATTGGTAACAGGGTACAGTAGGCCCCGTTTTCCTGATCGAAGACACAGGACAGCGCGGGCAGCTCATTCGATATTTTGTCCGAAAGGTAATGGCCCATGACCGCGCCACCGTAGACGGTGACAACCAGCATCACCAACTGCACGAACAGCCGGATGCGCGAGAGTGTCAGGGGATTGATTTTCGTTTCTGCGCTCATTTCCCCTTGCTCCCGTTATTCTTGCGTCGACGGAGCAGCGGCACAGCCAGCACCATGCCGAGGACACCGAAGCCGACACCGGCCCACAGATTCTTTCCGCGATAGGCCCCCGGCGCGTAGCTGTAATTGAAGGAGCTGAGATAGCGCGTCCCTTCATCGGCATGCATGGCGACCAGGACGAAGCCGGCCTTGGGACGGTGGTGCCCGGCGTGCTGTCCGGCCTTGTCGCCCTTTGATGGCTCAGGGAAGGTAAAATCGGCGGGAAACGAAACGTTGACGATTCCTTCCGCATCGGTTGTGAAGTGGGCCTTGCTGCCGTGCTCGCTCACGAATGTGATGAGGGTATCGGGCAAGGGTTTTCCCTTGAATCGCACCAGAAACGGCCAGTTTTCCCCCTCCCTGTAACGCGCGTGTTCCCTTGGCAGGGGCTCGGGAATGATTTCAAGATCGCTCTTCTGCTTTCCGAGCATCTCACGCGGGGGAGGGGCAGGATTGGAAAAATAATGGACGGTGGATGCGGAAACAAGCCAACCGCCGGATGACTCGCTGGCCGTGGCAAAATAGTAACCGCCATTCTTGCCGATTTTCAGCTTCGCGCCCTTCTCCTGGGCAGGGAGCGTCTGGACCGCATTATCGCCAGCCACATTTGGCGAATAGACAGTGACCTCCCCGGCATTGATATTCAAGCCACTGAAAACAGCAGCCATCCTGCCGCTGCCCCGGCTGAGCAGGAGAGGGAAGTTCGTCCACGCTCCCGGCTTGCCCATGTCATGAGAGTGATCGTGTTGCCCTCCCTGCCCAGCATCCGGTTTTTGCTGGGACAGGGCGGGCGATGCGGAAAGCACCACGGCGATTGATGTGGCGGCGATCAGGACTCGCGCTTTCATGGCTTCTCCCCCCGATTCACAAGCATCAGAACTTGCGCACGTAGGTCATCAAGAAGGTTCGCGGCTGTGCAGCCACATAGGACCGGGTGCCCGACGTGCTTTTTTTCGTTTTCACCGAGCGCTTCTTGTCGAAGAGGTTCTCGACACAGAACGAGAAGCTGTCCGGCCCGTCTGTCTGGCCGCCGATAATGGTGATGGCCGAGGGCACGTCCTTCGTCTCGCGCGCCACCTTCGTCGCCGTGACGCTGATCTCGCCCAGCCGGATTGTTTCGCCGGCGGCAATGGCCTTTTGCGGGGCGGCGAGCATGAACGCCAGCGAGAGAGCGCTTCCCGTCAGGATGGTGGTGCTGCCAAGCACGACTCTGACTGTCGCGGAATCGGCAACACAGATCTTTTTCATCAATATCATCGGAACGGCTTGCTAGCGCCATTTCCCCCCATTGCCCCAAGGTTTTAACGCACGCCAAATCGCCCGTATCATGACGAACGGATGGCTTTTGCTGTTTATTGAGAGCAAGGAACGGGCCAATTTACATAAAATTCAACAGATCGCCCGTTATCCGCCACAAACCGCAACAAACTGGAATCGTTCAGAAAAATGGGCTACCGGAATTATGCGCGATACAACACGGAGGGTGGGTCATATGACACACTTTTGGCCTTTTCCCTCCCCCCCTTTCCCCCGCCTTCTTTTCATGGCAAGACTCTGGTAGGCGCCGTACCGGAAGGTGCGGTCGGACGAGCATCAGGGAGGCCTTTCGCGGATGACCGCCACCGACGATCTGCATTATGACGACGAAGACATGCGGCACATTCTACGCGGGGTGCGAACCATCGCCATGGTCGGGGCCAGCCCCAACCCGGTGCGCCCTTCCAACTTCGCGATGAAATATTTGCAGGGGAAGGGATATCGGGTGATCCCGGTCAACCCGGGGCAGGCCGGCGGGAAGATCCTGGGCGAGGACGCCTACGCCACCCTTGCCGACATTCCCGGCACCATCGACATGGTGGATATTTTCCGGGCATCCAGCGCCGTTCCCCCCATTGTCGACGAGGCAATCCGACTGAAGGACGACAAAGGGATTTCCGTCGTATGGATGCAGCTTGGCATCCGCAACGACGAAGCGGCAGAAAAGGCCGAGGACGCCGGCCTGACCGTCGTGATGAACCGCTGCCCGAAGATCGAGTACGGCCGCCTGTTCGGGGAACTGAGCTGGGCGGGCGTTGTTTCCGGCATTATTTCCAGCAAACGACCGAAGATGCAGCCATGAGCAAAAAGAATACGCCCGCCGCCGCCCACGAATACGGCTTCGAGACGCGTTCCATCCACGCAGGCGCACGGCCCGACCCGGTGACTGGCGCACGCAACACGCCGATCTATCAGACGACGTCCTACGTCTTCGAAGACGTGGAACACGCCGCCGATCTGTTCAACTTGCAGACCTTCGGCTTCATCTATTCGCGCCTGACCAACCCGACGGTCAGCGTGCTGGAAGAACGGATCGCCGATCTGGAAGGCGGGCGGGCCGGGGTTTGTGCGGCGTCGGGCCACGCGGCGCAGTTCCTGACCTTCTTCACCCTGTTGGAGCCGGGCGACGAGTTTGTCGCCTCGCGCAATCTTTACGGTGGCTCGATCACCCAGTTCGGGATCAGCTTCAAGCGACTGGGCTGGACCTGTCACTTCGTTGATCCCGTGGACCCGGAGAATTTCCGCCGCGCCATCACGCCGAAAACCAAGGCGATCTTTCTCGAAGTCCTGGCCAATCCGGGCGGCATCATCGTCGATGTCGAACCAGTTGCGAAGATCGCGCAGGAGGCGGGCATCCCGCTCATCGTCGACAATACAATGGCGACGCCGTACCTGTGCCGCCCCATCGAATGGGGCGCCGACATCGTGGTGCATTCGACGACCAAGTTCCTCGGCGGGCATGGAACGTCGGTCGGTGGCTGCATCGTTGAATCGGGGCGCTTCAACTGGGCGCAGAACGACAAGTTCCCGACCATGACGAAGCCGGACGACGCCTATCACGGGCTGACCTTCTACGAAACCTTCGGCGATTTTGGCTTCACCATGCGCGCGCGCGCCGTGGCGCTGCGGGATTTCGGCCCGTCGCTCAGCCCCCAGAATGCCTTCAATACCATTACCGGCATCGAAACCCTGCCGATCCGCATGGAACGCCACGTCGCCAATGCGCAGAAGGTGGCGGAGTTCCTTCGCGACCATCCCGCCGTGTCCTGGGTCTCCTATGCAGGACTGCCCGACAGCCCCTACCACGGGCTGGCAAAGAAATACCTGCCAAAGGGGCCGGGGGCGGTTTTCACCTGCGGGCTGAAGGGCGGATACGACGCGGGCGTGGCGCTGGTGCAGGGGGTCAACGTCTTCTCGCACCTCGCCAACATCGGCGATACGCGTTCGCTGATCATCCACCCGGCATCGACCACGCATCGGCAGTTGAGCGAGGAACAACAGGTCGCGGCGGGTGCCGGGCCGGACGTCGTTCGCCTGTCCATCGGACTGGAAACGGCCGACGACCTGATCTTTGATCTCGATCGGGCATTGAAGGCCTAGCCGGTCACCCGTACGTGGAAACCTCGATCAGGTTGCCGTCGGGATCGCGGAAATAGACCGATGTGATCGGCCCTGTCGCCCCGGTGCGCGCCACCGGCCCTTCCTCGATATCCACGCCGCATGCTTTCAGGTGCGCCGCGATTTCATCGATGGTCGCATCGGCGATCAGGCACAGGTCGGCCGAGCCGGGCGTCGGGCGCGCCGCTTTCGGTTCAAACTCGCGCCCGGACTGATGCAGGTTGATCTTCTGCTGGCCGAACGACAGCGCCTTGCGCCCCTCGCCGAAGGTAACGGTTTCCATGCCGAGCACCCGCCCATAAAACGCACAGGTCGCATCCACATCGGCGACGGTCAGGACAAGGTGATCGATCCGGTCGATGCTCAGGGGCATGGCGTCATTCCGCCGGAACGGAGGCGGGCTTTTCCTCTTTCCGCTCTCCGGGCAGCAGCCACCCCACCGTCGCGCCAACCACCGCGATTGACGCGAGGATGGTGAACAACCAGAAAAAACCACCTGTCTGATCGTAGAGCACACCTTCAAGGCGCGCGCCGAGGCCACTGATCCCGAAGGCGAAGATGAATTTCAACCCGAAGGCCAGCCCGTGCCAGTGCGATGGGGCAAAGCGGGCGACGAGGCTGTTTTCCGCTGGCAGCGCACCGACATTCGCCGTCACCATGGCCAGCGCCGCGATAAACAGGAAAGTCCCGCTGGACAGGGCGACGAGGAACAGGATCGGCGCCTGAAGGAAGAAGGCGATCAGGTATACGGTCTTCAGCGGATAACGATCCGCCAGCCGCCCGGCGACGACCTGCATGGCCCCGGCCGTGAGGTAGATCACCGCCACCATTGCCGAAACCCCCATTACCCC
>JAPHTL010000138.1 GCA_026193355.1 Rhodospirillales bacterium | reverse complement strand
TTCACCCGCTTCCTGCATGTTTTCATCGCCTTTGGGATCACCGCGCAACTGGCCGTCAGCCTCGGCATGACACACCCAAAACCCGATCGCCCCGGTGATTTCCTTTACGGAGTGCACGAATACCTCGGCGTTGCGCTTCTCGGTATTCTCGTCACCCACTGGATATGGTCCATGATCAGAGGGGAGAGAGTGTCCATCGGCCAGTTTTTTCCCTGGCTCTCAAAAGCGGGCCGGACCAACTTGATCGCGGATGTCCGAACCTATGGCGCGGCCCTTTTCCGGCTCAGCCTTCCCGATGCATCCGAACCCAGCCCTCTGGCCAACGCCATTCAGGGTCTTGGCCTGATCGTCGCCATGCTTCTTGCGGCAAGCGGCACGATGATCTTCGCCTTCGCCCCCGAGGGCGCGCGGATGCCGGAATGGCTTCACGCCATCAAGGAGATCCACGAATGGCTCGGTCCCCTGATGTGGACCTATCTGGCCGTCCATGCGGGCGCCGGAATGCTGCACCAACTGGCCGGCCACGGCGCGGTTTCCGCCATGTTCCGCTTCTGGCGACGATCACCAAACGCCTGACAATCGATGAAAAACGCCTGTGGGCCGCCTTTTGGTCCACAGGTGACCCTCTTTTCACAAACCGGCAAGATTTCAAGGACAGCTTGATCCGGCGAACCTTCCCCTTGTAGGCTGTCCCCCTGATCCGCACATTGATCATTATGCGGGCAGGTATGCTGGCGGAGGCGGGAAGATCACGATGTCCGAAAAAGTTGCCGAACTGAAAGACCTGCTGCGCGCCGCCGAAAAGCAGATCGAGTCCCTGCGTGGCGAACTGGGCAACTATGCCCAGATGGTCGATGACCTGATGGTCGCCCAGCGGCACGAGACCGAGCAGATGGTCCAGATGACCGAACAGATCTGGGCGCTTGAGGAGGCTCTGGCCTCGACCTCACAAGAGCGGGAAAAGGCGCTGGCGCTGGCGGCTTCGCTCAAGGGAGGAATCGACAGCATCCGCAACCGCATGACCCAGACCCTCGAAGCGGCGGAGAAAGATGCCTCGCGGCTTGAAATAGCGGCGCGAGTCTATGAAATGGCCGCTGCGTCCGAGATCGAAGACGTCGACAAGATGTTCGCCGAATTCAACGCACAGCTACAGTCGAAGGTCCGTTCCTGAACCGCACCCACCATTTATGACGTGTCTTTGTTGACGGCGACGGACTACTTGTCCGCGGCGCTTCCACTGGCGGCCTGAATCGCAACGGTATCGCCGGTAATCACAAAGGTCACCGTTCCATCCGAAGCCTTGTAGGACCACTTTTCGATAGGGCCGAGCTTGGACATGTCATCGGGCTTACCCAACGCGCTTTCAAGCTGCGCCCTGGTCGAGGCGTTTTCCGCCTTTTTGACGATATCCTGCTTGCTGGGATCGCCGCAGGCCGCAACGCCAAACGCCACGACACCGAACACCAATCCGGTCAATATCCGTTTCATTCTTCCACCTTTTCAGTTTTCGTCATTCTCATCAGGGTACAATCCTCCGGTTTTTCGAGGCAATCCTTTTTGGCCAAACCGTTTTTTTGCCGTAGTCTCGAAACGCTTGAGCTGAAGGAATGGCGAGGGGTGATGAACCGGCTGGCGACGATAGCATTCTGTCTTGCCCTTGTGGCCTGCGACGACGGCCGCACGGTGCACAGCGATGTGCCCCGCAATATCGACCCCGCCGTCGAATACCTTTTCTTTCTGGGTGAAACAGGAAGCGGGGACGCGGAAAAAAGGATCGCCGAAACCTTGTCCGGAAAGGCCTTGCAGGTCATAGCCCCCCCTCGCACGGCGGCGGATGACCCCGATCTCTTTGCGCTTGGGATAAAGGAAGGTATCCGGCAGATGCTGGCCCGCGGGGTGCCTGGCAACCATATCGCCATCGCCGGCATCGGAGAGGGAGGGCGGATAACGCTGCTCGCCATGGCGCTGCTGCGCGATCCGGCGATCAGTTACGTCATCATTGACGCCTGCCCCGCGCCGGACACGCCGGGGGCGAAAACCATCGAAAGCATCGCCGCAATCAACGCCCATGTGATGGAGGGACGATTGCTGTCGATTCATGCCGGCCAGGGTTCATGTGGCCTTGTTCTGGAAAGGGCGAGCGCCGCCGAAACGTGGGAAGTCGTCGTCGAGGGGGGGCGCGTCAGCGACCCCGCCGCCCCGTGGATTGGCGAACTTCTGGGCTGGATCAAGGGCTAGGAATGGGCAGACCTTGACCTTGGTCATCGCTTCCGGGACATGATACGGACAACCTGACGACCCGATTACGAGGACCACCATTCGTTATGCTCGAACAAACCCCGCTTTGGGAACCTATCCGGGAAAAATTGCAGATTGCCGCCGATTCCGTCTGGGGCGAGGTTGGCCCCGGCGACCTCGTCAGCGTGACCGTAGCGATACCGGACTTTACCTTCCGCGGCCTTCCCGACGGGATTGACGATTATCTGTTCCTCTCACGGCCATCGGAAGACCGTTACATGCTGGGCTGCGGGACGGCAGCCGAATTACGACCGTCGGGGAAAAACCGTTTCAAGGTCCTCTCGGACGGCGTGGCCAGGATGATGAAGGTCTGGCGGCAGGTCGACGTCGACGGGATGGGGTTCCCGGCCCCGGCCTTTGTCGCCTTCGCCTTCGCACCGAAGCCGGCCACCCGCCCGGATGGAAGCGGCCTGCCTGACGCCTTGTGCCGCATTCCCCTGCTGACCCTGCAACGCGACGGCAACAACCGTGTCGCGACCTTCAGCTGGCGCGTTTCCGGGGCAATGCGCCCGAAAGCCGACATCACCGAAGCCTTTCGCGTTTGGGAGGAAACGGCGCAGCGCCTTTTCCTGGCGCTGCGAAACCCGGTACCCGCCGTTCCCTGCGCCAACCCCATTGAACGGATCGATTCCGAACCGGGCAGGGACGAATGGGTGGCGCGCGTGGCCAGGGCGATCAAGGCCATACACAATGGAGAAATCGAGAAAACTGTCCTGTCGAGGCGCATTCGCGTCTCAGCCCCGCGCCGGTTCAATGCGGCCCGCCTGATCGCCACCCTTTCTCAAAGGTTCCCCGATTGCGTCCAGATCGCCTATGGCGGCGCGCACGGCACCCTTGTCGCTGCATCGCCGGAGCGGCTGGTTTCACTCCGCAGCCGTCATGTCATCAGCGAGGCGCTGGCCGGAACCCTGCGCCGTGATCCGGAGGAATCCCGTGATTTTCTCCTCGGCGAAGCCCTGAAGCACAGCGCCAAGGACCTTCATGAACACAGGCTTGTTGTCGATTCCATCGTCGAGGGCCTGTCGCCGTTTTGCCAATCGATCGACCGCCCCGGCGCGCCGAAACTAATGCGGCTGCGCGCCCTGCAACACCTGTGGACGCCGATCGAAGCCAAGGCCCGGAAAGGGGTGAGCGTCCTCGATCTGGCCGAAGGCCTTCATCCAACGCCAGCGGTTGGCGGCGTCCCCAGAGACAACGCCCTCGCCTGGATGGCCGGAAACGGCGAGCAGCGACATGGCTGGTATACAGGCGGGTTTGGATGGATCGACAGGGATGGAGACGGTGAAATATCGGTGGTTCTGCGCTGCGCGCTGTT
>JAPHTL010000147.1 GCA_026193355.1 Rhodospirillales bacterium | reverse complement strand
GGCGAAAACGCGATGGTGTCGCCAAGGGCGCGAACGATCATGCCGTGGTGCTGGGCGCGCCTGACCAGATAGGGTCCGACCCCGAGGGCAGGATCGAATGGCGCGCGCGTTTCCTTGTCGGCGACCATCTCCACGCCGGCGACAAGTCCGACGCCGCGCACCTCACCGACCAGGGGGTGATCCCTGAAGCGCTTCAGGCCGTTTTGCATGTGCGGTGCGATGGTGCGGACGCGGCCGACAATGTCGATCTCGTCATAAATCTTGAGGGTTTCCAGCGCCACAGCCGCCGGGACGGGGTGACCGGAATAGGTGAAGCCATGGCCGAAGGTGCCGATCTTGCCGCTCTGTTCGGCGACGGCCTGATAGATCGCCTCGTTGACCATGACGGCGGAAATGGGGACGTAGCCCGAAGACAACGCCTTGGCGCAGGTGATGATGTCGGGCTTGATGCCGAATGTCTGGCTGCCCCACAGGTTGCCGGTCCGGCCGAACCCGCAGATGACCTCATCGGCGATCATCAGCACATCGTATTTGCGCAGCACCGCCTGCACCTTCTCGAAATAGGTTTCGGGCGGCACGATCACGCCGCCCGCGCCCATCACCGGTTCGGCGATAAAGGCCGCGACCGTATCGGGGCCTTCCGAAAGGATCAGTGTTTCCAGACTTTCGGCGAGGCGTGTTGCGAAATCCGCCTCGCTTTCGCCGGGATTGGCGAAGCGGTAATGGTGCGGGCAGTCGGTATGCAGGATGCCCGCGATCGGCAGGTCGAAGGCGCGATGGTTCATGGGCAGGCCGGTCAGGCTGGCGGTCGCCACGGTGACGCCGTGGTAGGCCTTGGTGCGCGAAATGATCTTCTTCTTGAGTGTCCGGCCCAACGCATTGTTGTAGTAGATGACCAGCTTGACGGCGGTGTCGTTGGCCTCCGATCCCGAATTGGCGAAGAAGACCTTGGACATGGGGACCGGCGCCAGTTCGATCAGGCGCTCGGCCAGGTCGATGGCGACATCCGTCGAACGGCCGTTGAATCCGTGATAAAAGCTGAGCCGCCGCATTTCGTCGGACGCCGCCTTGACCAGCCGCTCCTCGCCGAAGCCGAGCGCCGTGCACCACAGGCCGCTCATTGCCTCGATATAGCCCTTGCCGTCCTCGTCAAAAACATGGACGCCCTCGCCACGGGTGATGATCAGCGGGCCATCCTTGCGATGCGCTTCCAGGTTCGTATAGGGGTGCAGGTGGTAGGCGATATCGCGGCTTGCCGCCGAGTTGCCGGGCTTCTGCGTCACGGTTGTGGTTCCTGTCTGTTGTGGGGGGCGTTCTGGTTCCGGGCCTTGTTGTGCGCCGTCCAGCTCTGCGCTTCGATGAAGACGCGCGTTATCTCAGGGTAGGCGTTCTTGATGCTGGATTCCATAGAGGAAACCGCACCCTCCACTTCAACCGACCCCAGACGGTCGTCGAAATCCAGGCTTATGGTCAAAAGTACGTCCTGAGGCCCAAGGTGCATGGTCAGCATCTCATTGACGGACTTGATGCCGGTTTCGTTGGCGACGATGCCACGGACACCGTCAAGAAGGTCCTTGCGCGCGCTCTCGCCGACCAGCAGTCCCTTGCTTTCATAAGCCAGAAGTGCGGCGGTTACGCCGAGGATCACGCCGATCACCACGGAGGCGACGCCATCCAGAACAGGCATGTCCATGACATCGGCCAGCGTAATTCCGACGAAGGCGGTCAGCAGGCCGAGTATGGCGGCTGTATCCTCGAAAAGAACGGTGAACAGGGCCGGGTCCTTGCTGCGGCGGATGGCGGTGACATAGCCCATTTCACCTTTGCGCAGCCTGAACTCCCTGAACGCGACCCACCATGCGCCCGCCTCGAATACCAATGCTACCGCAAGGACGATCAGGTTGATGTGGATGTTGGTTGCAGGATGGGGATCGGCGATCTTGTTCACCCCCTCATAGATGGAAATGCCTGCGCCAAGGCCGAAGATCAGGATGGCGACGACGAAGCTCCAGAAATAAAGCTCCATTCCGTAGCCGAAGGGGTGGGCGATGTCCGCCGGCTTTTTCGCCCTGCGCATGCCATAGAGCAAAAGCCACTGGTTCCCCGTATCAACCATCGAATGGACGGCTTCGCTCAGCATTGCGGAACTTCCTGTATATGTCGCTGCGCTGAATTTGGTCGCGGCGATAAGGCCGTTGCCCAGCAATGCGGCGATCACCACTTTTCTTGATCCGTTTGTCGCCAAGTGCGGGTGTCCTTCCTGCCGTTTTGTCGCTCCCCAGCGTCACTGTGGTAAGACCAGTGCCGGGTACGGAAAGCGCCTGTCGCGCGAATGATAGCGGGCGTCTCCGGTCTGTTGGTAACTTTTTCCACCGGGGCGGCGCCCCCGTCTTCTTGGGCTCTGGAACCACTCGTTTCGCCAGTTCGTCGGTTACCCACAGGCTTATCCACACAGGGGTCCACAGGGCGCCGCCACAAGAGCCCGTTTTTTTCCCGCCATAAGGGCTTGTCAAACGCCACTGGCCCGACCACCATATCCGCACATATTTCATGCGGAGTCGCCAAAACGCTCCGCCGGACGGATACGCCCGCTGACTGGGAGCAATAAAATGGCGCTCAAGGATATCCTCATTCACGTCGACAACAGCAAGAACTGTGCGCAGAGGCTAAGCGTTGCGGCCAGGTTTGCGGCGGAACACGGCGCGCATTTGACGGGTCTTTATGTGATGACCTATCCGGAGGTGCCGCAGTTCATCCAGGTGCAGATCGGTCAGGACGTGATCGAGGTGCAGCGCAAGGCCGTGCGGGCCGCCGCAGCGGACGCCGAGGAAGCGTTTCGCAAGGCCGTGGACGCGGCGGGCGTGAAATCCGAATGGCGTTCCGTTGAAGGCGATGCTTTCGATGCCATCACGACCCATTCCCGCTACACCGATCTTGTTGTCCTTGGGCAGTTTGACGAGGATGACGACGGGATGGTCGTTGGCGCGGGCGAACTGGCGGACCGACTGGTCCTTTCGACGGGGCGTCCGATCCTGATGGTTCCCTACGCGGGGAAATTCGACAAGGTGGGGCGCCACATCATGATCGCGTGGGATGCCGGCCGTCTGGCCGCGCGGGCCGTGAACGATGCAATGCCGCTTCTGGAAAAGGCGAAGAAGGTCGAGGTTCTGGCCGTCAATCCGAAGAACGGCGATGGCGGTCATGGCGACATGCCCGGCGCGGATATCTGCCTGCATCTGGCCCGTCATGGCGTCAACGCGCAGGCCCAGCACATAGTCGCCAGCGACATGGACCCGGGAAACATGCTGCTCTCGCGAATTTCAGATGAAGGCGTGGATATGCTGGTCATGGGCGCTTACGGACATCGCCGCTTGCGCGAACTGGTGCTTGGTGGCGTCACCCGCCACATCCTGCGCCACATGACCGTTCCGGTGCTGCTCAGCCACTGAGCCGCCGCTCCGGTTTAAGGGGGAGGAGGGGCCGTGCCGGGTTCGCCCGGCGCGGTCTCTTTTTTTGCCTGGCTGTTTACAGGAATTCCCTGGCGAACTCGATGGCCTGAAAGGCGGCCGCCAGTGTGCTGACGATGAAGCCGGCGGCGGGCACCCACAGAGGGAAGTGAATGGACGGCGGTGGCGCCGTCTCGCGCCGCTTGATAAGCACCAGCGCGGCGTTTACCAGCGCGAAGATCATCAGCATGACCAGCGAGGTGATCTTCGCCAGTGTGACAAGGGGCAACCACAAGGCCAGCGCCATGACCGCCGCGATCACCAGCGTTGTCGCAATGACCGGCGTGCGCGTGATGGGGTTGACCCGGGACAGCGATGAAGGAAGCCATCCTTCGCTGCTCAGTCCATAGATCATGCGCGACGCCATGATCACCTGGATCAGTGCGCCGTTGAGGACCGAGACCATGGCGACGGCGCTGATGAAGGATGAGGAAAGGCCGCTTCCCCTTCGAAAGACGAGGGCGAGCGGGGCGTCGCTCTTCGCCAGTTCGGCGGGCGGCACAGCGAGAACCGCGGCCAGCGCCAGCGCCATGTAAAGAACCGTCGTGATGACGAGGGTGAGGATGATTGCTCTGGGCAGGTTCCGTTCGGCGTCCTTCACCTCTTCCGCGACATTGACCATGTCCTCGAAGCCGATGAAGGCGTAAAAGGAAAGGATCGCGCCGGCGAACACGCCATACAGGATCGCGCCATCCATTCGGGGAACGAATTCTCCCAGGCGGTCCGGCAGGTCGGCGAACGAATCGCTTGCCGCCCATATGATCACGAGCAACCCGCCGATTTCCATCAGGGTCACCAGTGCGGCGATTCCGACGGACTGCGTGATTCCCCATGCGGCGATGAGGCCGAGCGTGGCGATCACGATAACCAGCAAGGCCCATCGCGGCGCGTCGTAAAACTCGTTGAAATAGCCGACGAAGCCGTTCGCGATGGCGGCGCTGGACACGGTTCCGGCGGCGATCACCATCATGCCGACGATGAGCGCGAGCCGGGAAGACCCGAAACCGGTGTGCACATACAACGCCGGTCCCGCGCTTTTCGGCAGGCGGGCGGACAATTCGGCGAACGACAGCGCGGTTCCGGCGACGAGCAGGGCGCCGATCAGAAACGAGACGGGCGAAAGCATACCCGCCTCGCCAGCCATTTTTCCCACAAGTACATAGATGCCCGCACCGATCGTTGTCCCCAGGCCATAAAGGGTGATCAACGGCAGGCTCAGGCTTCGTTTCAGGGTATGTCTGGTTCCGCCTTCGATGCTCATGTTTCGTCCCGCACTGTTGCGACAAGAGGCGCGTGGTGCGAGCGACCGGTCTTCCGATCCTCAACGAAATCCAGAAATTCATCCCCGAGATCGTCGTTGTCGACCTCCACCGCCTCAATGCGGGCATGCAGGGCGGGCGAGGCGAACAGGTGGTCAAGCATCTGCGGCCGGCCG
>JAPHTL010000114.1 GCA_026193355.1 Rhodospirillales bacterium | reverse complement strand
GGAAACGTCAACCCGTTCCCCTGTTATTTTTTACGGACGGCCGGGCCACCCTCAACGACCCTTATTCCAAAGGCCAGGATCCAATCCGGATGATTCAGCCGACAGAATCCAGCCTTGTGACAACATCCCGCGCCTACGCCCTTCTCGCCCTCGTGATCGTTTTGTGGGGGGGCAGCTGGCCGATCATGAAGATCGGCCTCGCATTCATCCCGCCCCTGTGGTTCGCCGCCTTTCGTATCCTGACCGGTGCGGCGTGCCTGTTTATCATTCTCGCGCCGGGTGGGCGCATAGCCCTTCCCCGAAGAGGGGACCTGCCGATCCTGTTCAGCGTCGGCATCTTGCAGGTTGCGGGATTCATGGCGCTGGTGAACGCCGGCCTTCAACACGTGGATGCCGGACGATCGGCGATCCTCGCCTACACCACCCCGCTTTGGGTGATTCCGATGGCCTACGCGTTTCTGGGTGAGCGGTTGACCGCACAGAAGGGTGCTGGCGTTATCGTTGGACTTCTGGGCGTCGGCGTTCTGTTCAATCCCCTGACGTTTGACTGGACGCCCGGCCCCGTTCTGATGGGCAACGCAATGCTGATGGCGGCGGCCATCCTGTGGGCAATAACGATCATTCACGTCCGGGGGCATTACTGGCTGGCATCGCCCCTGCGGCTCATGCCATGGCAGATGGCGCTGGGTGGATTGTTGCTGGTTCCGCTCGCACTGGCGTTCGAAGGCATCCCGACCTTCGAAATGAACACTTCCGTGCTGGCGGTGATCGCGTACACAGGGCCAATATCGTCGGCCTTCTGTTTCTGGGCGTATATCACGGTCGCCCGCGCCCTTCCCGCGACCAACACGGCCATGGGATCGCTCGGCGTTCCCGTTGTCGGTTTCATCGCTTCGACGCTGTTCCTCGGCGAAACGCTGGACAGCACCAAAATCGTCGGACTTGGCCTGATTTCCGGCGGCGTCGCAATTGCCTCACTGTTCGGACGCCAACGCACCTGAATGTGCGCCGGGAACAAACCCTCGCCAATTTCAATCATCGCAAATTTGCTACCTTAGTATGAGTCTGCAACACTAAAGTTGCTATTTTTTAGAGTATAGCCCTGTCGACTTCTCTTTTTTGGTGCATTAGACTGCCGCAGGTTTTGCAAGCGGGCTGAGGAGGGCCGGTTCCGCCGATGAACGACAATCATAACAGACGACAGTCCGACGACATCGACCGGTATGTAGGGCTGCGTATAAGAGAGCGGCGGATCATGCTTGGCCTGACCCAGCAGGATCTGGCCGATCAGATCGGCGTCACCTATCAGCAGGCGCACAAATACGAAAAGGGAATTAATCGAATTTCGGCCGGACGCCTGTACGAAATAGCCCGGGTTCTTGGTACTGGCGTAGGACACTTCTACGAAGGACTGGAGCAGACGAATTCCGGGAAAATGGATGGCATGCAACGCCGCAGCCTGGAAATCGCCCGCTACTTCGCGCAAATTCCCAATGAACGTCATCAGGCTGCCCTTTCCAATCTCGCCCGGGCCCTGACCAACCCCTGATCTTTTTTGCCGAATGCATCCTGCAAGGCGGAAAAGCAGCTGCCCCGACTTGCCTACGGCCTTCCGAACGACCATAAATAGGCAATGGTCAAGGCACGGGACAAGAACGCCCACTGGGATGTGAGCACCAGGGGAGAGCCGCCTTGCTGCGAATGGCCGGACTGCACCGGGGAGGGACTTTACCGCGCCCCCCGGTCACGGGCCGAGCTGAGCAGCTATAGGTGGTTCTGCCTTGAGCACGCGCGCGCCTACAACCGCGCCTGGAACTACTACGAAGGCATGTCCGAAGACGAGGTCGAGGCGGATGTTCGTTTCGACGTCACCTGGAACCGGCCGAGCTGGAATCTGGGCGCGGGCGAGAAAGCCCGTTCCGGATTCGCCCGATACGAATTTCATGATCCCATCGGCGCGTACAGCGAAAGGATGGGGCCCGATGCGGATACAACGGAAAAACGCCGGAACAGACACCGCGCCGATGACAGCCCCGAGGGAAAGGCCTTGATAACCCTGGAGCTTGCCCCCCCCGTAACGCCATCCGACGTCAAGGCCCGCTACAAGGCCCTCGTCAAGATTCATCACCCGGATGCCAACAATGGCGACAAGGAATCGGAAGAACGTTTCAAGGAAATCACACAGGCTTATCACCTGCTGATGAAGGCCTTGGTCCAGAACACCGAAAACACCCACTCAAGAACAGGCACAGCGAATGACATCAATCGATAGCGCCTCATCGACATTTCCTCTCGACGCGCCGGACATAACGGTGTCCGCCCGCCAGATTTTTGGCATCGATACGGATATGGAAATTCCCGCCTTCAGCAAGGGCGACGATCACGTTCCACGGATCGACGACACCTACCTGTTCGACAGGGATACGACAATGGCCATTCTGGCCGGTTTCGCCCACAACCGCCGTGTGCTTATCCAGGGCTACCACGGGACAGGAAAATCCACCCATATCGAACAGGTTGCCGCGCGCCTGAACTGGCCCTGTGTGCGTATCAATCTGGACAGCCATATCAGCCGTATCGACCTGATCGGCAAGGATGCCATCGTCCTGCGAGACGGGCAGCAGATCACCGAATTCAAGGAAGGCGTCCTGCCCTGGGCCATCCAGCACCCCACGGCGCTGGTCTTCGACGAATACGACGCCGGACGTCCGGACGTTATGTTCGTCATCCAGCGCGTTCTTGAAGTCGAAGGCAAGCTGACCCTGCTGGACCAGACGCGCATCATCCGCCCACACCCCTTTTTCAGGCTGTTCGCCACGGCCAATACGGTCGGGCTGGGCGACACCACAGGCCTCTATCACGGGACCCAGCAGATCAATCAGGCGCAGATGGACCGCTGGAATGTCGTCGCCACACTGAACTATCTGCCGCACGACGCGGAAACCAACATCGTCGCCGCCAAGGTTCCGACCTACGACACCGAGGAAGGGCGCAAGACGATCGGCGCCATGGTCGATGTCGCCGATCTGACCCGCGAGGGATTCATTGGCGGAGACATCTCGACAGTCATGTCGCCGCGCACGGTGATAACCTGGGCCGAGAACGCCGATATTTTCAAGGATATCGCCTATGCGTTCCGGGTCACGTTCCTTAACAAGTGCGACGAGGTGGAACGCCCGATCATCGCGGAGTATTACCAGCGTTGTTTCGGCGTTGAGCTTCCTGAATCGGCCGCCACGGTTTTCCTGACCTGACGGCGTAGCAACAAGCGGATCGACGGACGCCCATGGCCGGCAGACACGAGAACGCCAAAGAGCTGTTCAAAAGGGTAACCGCCGCCGCCGTCAAGGCGGTCGCCGGCGATCCTGAAACGCTCGTCTCCTTCGCGCCGGGCGCACAGGGCGTCACGGGCAAGCAGGTTCGTCTTCCCACGCCGCCCAAAACGTTCGAGGCGGACGATATACCGAACCTGCGCGGCATGGCCGATGCCGCCGCCCTGAAACTTCGCTTCCATGATCCGAAACTGCACAACCGCAGGATTCCGTCCGGCGGCGACGCCCGGGACATTTTCGACGCGGTCGAACAGGTCCGTTGCGAATCGCTTGGCGCCAGACGAATGCGCGGCATCGCTGACAACCTGAACGCCGCGTTGGAGGAACGCTGTCGCGAGCGGGGCTTCGATCGCATGGGCAGCCGCGAGGACGCCCCCCTTTCCGAAGCAATCGCCCTGTTGGCGCGTGAGGCCCTGACGGGCGAACAACCGCCCAAGTCCGCGCAAGCCATGGTCGGGCTGTGGCGCGAATGGATCGCCAAGAAGGCCGGGCGGCAACTTCACCACCTTGCCGATGTGGCCGACGATCAGAAGTCCTTTGCCGACGCCGTCGAGGACCTGCTGAAGGTTCTCGACCTTATGGCCGAAAGCGAGGGCGAAAGCGAACCCGACGGCGAAGACGGTGATGAGCAACAGGGAAACACCGCCGAAGACGAGGAAAGCCCCGAGGGACAAGGCAGCGAAAGCCCGACAGACGGCGATTTGCAGGCCTCGTCACAGGAAGGGCAGGAAGGCACCGACGAAGACGGCGACCCGCTGGATGGCGAAGGCGCATCAACGCCGGACGGCGGGCAGGAGCAGCCGGCCGGTCCTTCGCAGCGTCTGCCCAACTGGGATGAGCATCTGGATGGCCGTGGGTCGGGCTACAGGGTCTATACGCCCCGGTTCGACGAAATCGTCGCCGCGGATGACCTGTGCGATGCCGAGGAACTGGTACGCCTGCGCGAACAACTCGACCGACAGCTTTCGACCCTTCAGGGCGTTGTCTCGAAGCTTGCCAACCGGTTGCAACGCCGACTGATGGCCAAACAGACGCGATCATGGATGTTCGATCTGGACGAAGGCCTGCTGGACGCCGGGCGCCTTGCGCGGGTGGTGATCAACCCGATGCACGCACTGTCCTTCAAGATGGAATCGGAAACCGACTTCCGCGACACCATCGTCACCCTGCTGCTGGACAATTCCGGCTCCATGCGCGGCCGTCCCATTACCATTGCCGCCATCTGCGCCGATATTCTGGCGCGTACGCTGGAACGCTGCGGCGTCAAGGTCGAGATCCTCGGCTTCACGACCCGCGCATGGAAAGGCGGCCAGTCCCGGGAACAATGGGTCGAGAACGGGAAAGCGGAAAACCCGGGTCGCCTGAACGATCTGCGCCACATCGTCTACAAGGGGGCCGACAGCCCCCTGCGACGCGTCCGAAGAAACCTCGGCCTGATGCTGCGCGAGGGCCTGTTGAAGGAAAATATCGACGGCGAGGCACTGTTGTGGGCGCATAGCCGTCTGATGGCCCGCCCGGAACAGCGCCGTATCCTGATGGTGATTTCAGATGGCGCGCCGGTTGACGACGCCACCCTTTCGGCCAATCCCGGCAACTATCTGGAGCGCCACCTGCGTGAGGTCATCGAATGGATCGAAAACCGTTCCGACGTTGAACTGACAGCCATCGGCATCGGCCACGATGTCACCCGATACTACCGCCGGGCCGTGACCATTACGGATGCCGAGGAATTGGGCGGCACCATGATGCAGAGCCTGGCCGATCTGTTCGATGAAGAAACGGGTGCTTTTCCGGTGCGCAGGGCCGCGGGACGACGGCGCTAATCAACCGTCCGGCCCGGTGAAACTATCCGTTCGACGACAAGGCGATCACCACCAGAAAGCCGAGCGCCGCTGTCAGCAAGACCCACAGCCAACGCGGATTGGTCAGGGGGTGGTCGGTCAGGGGCGGATCAAGCGCCAGGGCGAGGCCGATCGAATTCCGGAACCGGGGGTCACGAATCGCCCCCATGGCGTTCGCCAGATGCCGCTGGTTGAGAGAAATCGTCTGCCCCGCCTTCAGGGACGCGCCAAGGCGCTCAAGATCGCGGGGGGAAGAATAGCGATCGGAAAGGACGAGAGAGGCGGCAAGGTCGTTCTCTGTCTTTGGGGACGCTCCGCATTCCTCGCAACGCCCGAAGATGGCTTCCTTCCACTCCCCGCAGTTGAAGCAGATGGCTGGCGGCGTTCCGCCTTCGGGCGCAAAACGCCCTTTGTCGGCGTCTGCCACACGCCCGGTCCTGGGATCGATCTTCCCGGAAACACCCACAAAGCCCTCCATATCCATCCATGCCGCCCAGGCTTCCAATCCGACGATACGGACCGGGCCAAACCTCACGGCTACGGAACAACTACCTATCTTGGCATCGGATGGAATCATTTCAATTATACGGAGGTATAGTGCCGACGCCGCTTGACCTGCCGGGGTGAGGGCGGGAAACTGTTTGTGAAAGCAGGATGATCGGCATGGTGGACTTGAAAGAACTTTCCGTGCTTCTTGTGCATGGAAACCGGGAGATGCGTAGCGGCATCAAGTGGATGCTGTACCGCATGGGTATCCATGCGATCACCGAAGTGACCGACAGCAAGGCCGGCTATCAGCGCCTCTACGATTCAAGTTTCGACCTGATCATCTGCGACGAAAACCTGGCGCCGATGGAAGGCACCGACTTCGTCAAACATCTTCGCCGGGACCGCGAGAACCCCGCGCGACGGGTTCCGGCCATCCTTCTGGTCCCCCGCCCCAGCCGGGATGCGGTCTTCGATGCGCGCGACGCCGGTGTCCACGAGGTGCTTGCCGAACCCCTGTCGGCCAAGGCCCTGCATGATCATATCTGCTGGCTGTTCGACCACCCGCGCCCCTTCGTCGAGGCGGACAGCTTCATCGGCCCCGACCGCCGCCGCCATACGGACGGATACGGCGGACCGGAGCGCCGCGAAGAGAACGTGGGCGGAGCGATGAAGCCGGAAACATCCGGGGAACCGGACGGAAAACAGGAAACGGTGGAACACGAAACGGTCGGGAAAGACTAAAAGACCCATCCGGTCCTGAAACAGAAAAAGGCCCGCGAAAGCGGGCCCTTGTCATTTTGACGTCTTCTGGACAGGGGAAGAGGCGTCAGGCCGCCTGCTTCGTTTCCATCGCCTTCTGCACACGACGCTTCAGCTTGCGCGCTTCGGCGGTGAGCTTCAGGTTCGACGTTCCCAGAAGATAGGAGTCGAGACCGCCGTTGTGCTCGATCGAACGGAGCGCATGGTTGCACACACGCAGACGAACGGTGCCGCCCAAGGCGTCGCTGAGCAGCGAAACGGCCTGAAGGTTCGGCAGAAAACGCCGACGGGTCTTGTTATGGGCGTGCGACACATTGTTGCCGCTCTGAACGCCCTTGCCGGTGATGGCGCAACGTCGAGCCATGATTCAAATTCCTTACGTCACAGGTCACTGGGGCCACCCTGAGTGGCCCGAGGAAGCGGCTTTTTACGTAAACCTGCGCACGCCGTCAAGAACTAAGACGACGGATGGGCAGGTTCCGCTCATTAATTCCACGCTAGTCCCCCGCCGTGGGCAGGACATGATCGCTGAATCGTTCGCGCAATTTGGTCTTCAATATCTTCCCTGTGGCGGTATGCGGCAGGTCTTCGACAAACTGCACATCGTCCGGAATCCACCATTTGGCGACCTTTCCGTTGAAATAGGCCAGCAATTCCTCGCGGCTGACGTCCGTCCCTTCCCGGCGAACCACCACCAGAAGCGGCCTTTCGTCCCATTTCGGGTGCGCACAGGAAATCACCGCCGCCTCGGCCACGCCGGGATGGCCGACGGCGATGTTTTCCAGATCGATGGAACTGATCCATTCTCCGCCGGACTTGATGACATCCTTGGTGCGATCCGTGATCTGCATGAAGCCGCGCGAATCGATGGTCGCCACATCGCCGGTACGGAACCAGCCATCGACATGGGCATCTGCGCCCTCACCCTTGTAATAGGCGCTGCATACCCAGTGACCGCTGACCATCAAATCACCGAAGGCCTTGCCGTCCCATGGCAGTTCATTGCCATCGCCATCCTGTATCTTCATTTCCAGCCCGAAGATCAGGCGGCCCTGCTTCAACTGGTCGTCGTAGTATTCCTCGCCCAAGTCAGAAGCCATGCCCGCTTTGGGCGTGTTGTAGGTGCCAAGCGGGCTCATTTCCGTCATCCCCCAGGCGTGCTGGACATGGGCGCCGTATTCATCGCCATAGGCCTTGGTCATGGCCCGCGGACAGGCCGATCCGCCGATCACCAGACGTTTCACCGAATCGAT
>JAPHTL010000066.1 GCA_026193355.1 Rhodospirillales bacterium | reverse complement strand
TCCACCGTCACCTGTCCCCATTGCGGCCATCGGGAAACCGAGGAAATGCCGGAGAATGCCTGCTGGTATTTCTACGACTGCAAGGGGTGTGGGGTTCGGCTGAAGCCGAAGGAAGGGGATTGCTGCGTCTTCTGTTCGTACGGCGACTGGCCGTGTCCGCCGGTGCAGGTCGCGGCGTCAAGCTGCTGCGGCATGGACTGAGAAAGCGGCAACGCGGCAAACCCGGAAAGCGGCAACGCGGCAAACCCGGAAAGCGGCAACGCGGCAAACCCGAGAGAGCGCAAACGACGAAACCCGGCCTCAATCAAGGCCGGGTAGCATCAAGGTAAAATCAGGGTCGGCAAACCCGGAGGCGCGTCGAGAGGCTTTTAGAAGCCGTCGCGCTGCATGCGCTTGCGTTCCAGCTTGCGGGTGCGGCGAATGGCCTCGGCCTTTTCGCGGGCCCTTTTCTCCGACGGCTTCTCGTAGGAGCGGCGGAGCTTCATTTCACGGAACACACCCTCACGCTGCATCTTCTTCTTCAGCGCCTTCAGGGCCTGATCGACGTTGTTGTCGCGAACAATAACCTGCACGGGACTGTTTTCTCCCTAACTTTCGTTGTGCAACCAGATTTTCTGGATACAAAAACCGATACCCGAATCCGATCCGGGCGAGGCGCAGTTTCTAACACAGCGTTTCACCCTTGTGAAGGGGGCTTTTTCAAAGAAAGCCGCCCTCTGCGGGTTTGACCTTTGGCCCGGCCTGCACCAAATTACGGGCATGGCAATACTCAAGATCGCCCGCATGGGCCACCCCGTTCTGCGCCTTCCCGCCGCCCCTGTTGAAGACCCGACAGCGCCGGAAATAAGTGCGCTGGTCGCCGACATGGTTGAAACGCTGGCCGACGCCGGCGGGGTCGGCCTCGCCGCGCCCCAGGTTCATGTCGGAAAGCGGCTGGTGATCTTTCACGTTCCCGCCGCGCGGGAGGCTGCGGAACGGTACCGCGATTCGGGGCTTGAGGAAGAAAGCGCCGAGGTCGGTCTGACGGTTCTGATAAACCCGGAAATCGAAGCCATCGGCGAGGAAACCGAGGAAGCCTGGGAGGGGTGCCTTTCCATCCCCGGCATGATGGGGGCGGTGCGTCGTCCGTCCCATATCCGTTACCGCGGGTTTGATCTGAATGGCGACAGGATCGAGCGTGAGGCGAAAGGCTTCCACGCCCGCGTGGTGCAGCACGAATGCGACCATCTGGATGGAACGCTTTATCCCATGCGGATGGACGACCTTTCCCTGTTCGGTTTTTCCGAGGAATTGCGCGCGGGTTTTCGCGCCGGAGATTCTGGTGGTGCGGACGATATGGAGGCGGAGGAATGAGCGACCTTCAGGAACAGCGCGACAGGATTTTGCTGGCGACCCTTGATCACGTCGTGTTCGAGGGATGGACGGACCGGGCCATGCGCATGGGGCTGTCCGATGCGGGAATGACCGAAACCGACGGCCTGATCGCCTTTCCGGGCGGTGTCGCCGACATGGTCGGCCACTTTTCCGATTACGCGGATCGCCAGATGCTTGCCGCCGTTGAAAAGGAAAATGGCGAAAAACGCGGCGTGACGGCGCGGATCGCCGCCGCCGTCCGGGCGCGTCTGGAAATATGCGAACCGTGGCGCGAACAGGTGCGTCGTGCGGTCGGCTTTCTGGCGCTGCCCCGGAATGCCCCGTTGGCGGCGCGCTGCAACTGGCGCACCGTGGATGCCATGTGGCATGCCGCAGGCGACGCCAGCGCGGATTTCAGCTTCTATACCAAGCGCGCGACGCTGGCCGCCGTTTATACCGCGACGCTGCTCTACTGGCTGGAGGACGAGTCGGAGGATTTCGCCGAAACCTGGGGTTTTCTTGACCGTCGTCTGGCCGATGTCGGACGGTTCCATCGTTTTCGCGGGCAGGCGCAGCAACGCATGGCGGCTTTCTGGGCAGGCGTTGCGCCGCCCGATCCGGCCCGCATGCGAAAAGGCTTCCGCACCCGCGGCGGATCGTCTTCTTCCGCCGGCTGATCGGGGGAGGGGTCAGCCCCTCGGGCCGCTACCCTTCGGGTAAAGCGTGTTGACGTGGCCCATCTTGCGGCCCGGCCGTGCTTCCTTCTTGCCGTAAAGGTGCAGTTTGGCGTTGGGGTGGGTCAGGTATTCCGCCCAGCCGTCCACGTCATGGCCAAGCAGGTTCTTCATCACCGCGTCCGAATGCCGCTCCGGCGAGCCCAGCGGCAGGCCGCAGACGGCGCGGACGAACTGTTCAAACTGGCCGGTGACGCAGGCGTCCATGGACCAGTGGCCGGAATTGTGGGGGCGCGGGGCCAGTTCGTTGACCAGCAGGGTTCCGTCGCGTCCGACGAACATTTCCACCGCCAGCAGGCCGATCAGGTCCATGGCTTCGACCGTGCGGGTCGCCATGGCGACGGCGCGTTCCGCCATCTCGGCGGGGATGTTCGCCGGGGCGATGGTGACGTCGAGGATGTGATTGGCGTGGCGGTTTTCGACCGGTTCGAAGGCGACCGACTTGCCGTCTGGGCCACGGGCGATCACGACGGAAATCTCGCGTTCGTAATCGACAAAGGCTTCGAGGATGCCGAGCGG
>JAPHTL010000001.1 GCA_026193355.1 Rhodospirillales bacterium | reverse complement strand
GGCGTACGGGCGGCGGAGGGGGCGCGGTTTGTTTCGGTGCGTCTCCGCGCCAACGGCGTGTCAAGGCGTGAGGCGATCATCGGCATTTCGGAGAACGCCACACTCAACCCGATCTTCGATGCCACAAGCGGCATTGTCAGGGTTCCCGAAGACGGTTTGATCCTGTCGCGTTCCCTCGCCGAAATTCTCGGGGTGAGTGTGGGTGACCCGGTGACGGTCGAGGTTCTCGTCGGGCGGCAGCCGACCCTGGTCCTGCCGATGGCCGGTGTCTTCGATACCGATATCGCGACGCCGCTTTACATGAATATCCGCGCGCTTAACCGGGCCATGCATGAGGCGCCCGTGGTCAACGTCGTCCACCTTCTGACCGACCCGGAACGAGAGGGCGAGTTGTTCGCCGCGCTCAAGAACATGCCGCAGGTCTCGGCGGTGACCATCAAGCAGCAGGCCATTGATGTCTTTCACAAGACGATGGGCGAAACGATGCTGATCTTCGTTTCCTTCTTTGTTGTCTTCGCTTGTTTTCTGGTCATCGGGGTTGTCTACAACAGCGCCAGAATTTCTCTTTCCGAGCGCGGCCGCGAACTGGCGACCATGCGGGTGCTGGGATTCAGCAGGGCGGATGTTTCCTACATACTGCTGGGCGAGGTAGGATTGATAACCTTTGTAGCGATGCCGCTCGGCTGTTTGACCGGACGGCTTCTTGTGTGGTTGATCGCGGACAGCTTCGATACCGAGATGTTTCGCGTTCCGCCCGTGATCGAACCGTCGACCTACGGCCTTTCCCTGCTGTTTGCGCTTGGGGCCGCCGTGGTGTCCGCCGCGATCGTTCGCCGGGCGGTCGACCGGCTGGACATGATCGCTGTTCTGAAGACCTGGGAGTAGGCGCCCCGAAGGGGATGCAGGGAAATGACCATTTGGGGATCGGGAGCGGACTGACATGAAACCGAAATGGCGACGCATCGTGATGTGGGGGGTGATGGCCCTGATGCTTGCTGGCGGCATCGTATTCGCCTTTCAGCCGCAACCCCTGCCCGTCGACCTTGGGACCGTGGCGCGCGGACCGTTGATGGTTACCGTCAACGAGGACGGGGAAACCCGCGTCCGCGACGTCTATACCCTTTCGGCTCCGACCGCTGGGCGGGTCCTTCGTATCAACAGCGAGGCGGGCGATCTCGTCACGGCGGGAGAAACGGTGCTGGCCGAGATCGAGCCCATTGATCCGGCGTTTCTTGATGTGCGCAGCGAGGCCCAGGCCCGCGCCGCCGTGCAAACGGCACAGGCGGCCCGTGCCCTGGCGGCGGCGGAGCTGGAAAAGGCGGAGGCGGAGCTTGATTTCGCCAAGGGTGAGCAGGACCGGGTCCGGATGCTGTTTGAACGTGAAATCGTTTCCCGCCGCGCCTTCGATGATGCCGAACGCCTCTACCGGACACGCAAGGCGGCGGTGGGCACGGCGCGCGCGGGACTTCAGATGCGTGAATTCGAACTGGATCAGGCGCGGGTGCAGTTGCTCTCTCCGACGGAGGCGCGCGAAAGGCACGGGCCATGCGATTGCGTACCAATCCGTGCGCCGGTCAGCGGTCGCATCCTTAGACTTTTCCGTGAAAGCGAAGGCGTTGTTCAGGCGGGGTCGCCGCTTCTGGAAATTGGCAATCCTGCTGACCTTGAGGTCAAGGCGGAACTGCTTTCGGCCGATGCCGTGAAGGTGCGTCCGGGGATGCGGGTGCTGATCGACGAATGGGGAGGAGAAGGCGTTCTGAATGGCCGGGTGCGACGGGTCGAACCCTATGGATTCACCAAGATCTCCGCTCTGGGGATAGAGGAGCAGCGGGTCAACGTCGTGATCGACTTCACCGATCCCCCGGAAAACTGGTCGGCGCTTGGCCATGGGTATCGGGTCGGTGTTCGGGTAGCTCTCTGGGAGGGAGGGAACGTCCTGAAGGTTCCTCTGATCGCACTGTTCCGTTCGGAAAAGGGATGGGCGGTCTTCGCGCGGGATGACGAAGGGGCCGCGCGGGTGCGGCAGGTTGAACTTGGGCGTCGCAACGGGCTGGAAGCTGAAATACTTTCGGGTTTGGATGAGGGCGTATCCATCGTGCTTAATCCGGGCGACAGGATTGCCGATGGGGTTCTTGTGCAAAGCCGTGACTAGGATTTGGGCCTGAACGGTATAATCGCCAATAATTTAAATTATTAGTGGTTTTAACTTTCACCATGCCCATCTAAGATACCCGGACAACCATAAGGCGCTAGATAAATCGCCATTTGAGAAGCTCTGTTCGGGGAATTCCACTAAAGACAACAAAAGGGGAGTACCTGACCCATGCCAGACAGAAAATTTTTTTCAATCGCAGCCGCTGTTGCCGTGACCTTGGGGTTGTCGGCCTGCGCCAGTAACTACAATGTCGATGACGTGGCGATGATGCCGGACAAGGGCGATGCCTTCGCCGCAGCCCTGCACAAACGCTATGTAGAGCGCGCCAAATTCGAGGTTGCCGAGATGGACTGGCGCGATGCCGGTTTCTTCAATATGCGCGCGGAAAACGCAGCAAACGGCATCCTTGTCGCCCCGCAGGCGCTTGAGGAACGCAAGATCGCTTCGGCGGATATCCGTGCGGAAATCGCCAAGGAACGCGAACGCCTGATGACGGCGCTCGGCACCGAAGCGCCCAAAATGGCTCCCGATGCCTGCGCCCTTTCCCAGACCTGGCTTGAACACTGGATGGAGCAGGCCGAAGAAGGTCATCAGCCCGACCATATCGCGGCGGCGCGCGACGGCTACATGAAGGCGATCCCGGATTGTGTGGGCAAGCCGATGGCTCCGATGGCGCTGCCGGGACCGTTCACCATCTATTTCGATTTCAACAGTGCTGACGTCAACGAAGCCGGCATGAAAATTGTCGCCGACATCGTCGCGGCGGTGAAGGGCTACAAGCCGCCGATGATGACCATCAGCGGCAATACCGACACGGTTGGGTCGAATGATTACAATGACCGCCTTGCGCGGATGCGCGCCGCAAACGTGCGTCAGGCCGTCATGGGTGGTGGTGGAAACGCGCCCATGTCGATCAGCGCCTATGGCGAAGACAAGCCAGCCGTGAAGACGCCCGATAACACGCGCGAAGGCAAGAACCGGCGTGTCGAGGTGACGTTCTCACCACACTAATGGTTCTCGGGACGGCGCAATTTGAAACGACCGTCCCTGTGCATTGATGAAGCCCCCGCGTAAAAACGCGGGGGCTTTTCACGCCAGAGCGACTAAATAGGGTGGAAAATCGCGGGCCATCAGCGTATAGCCTAATTCCTTCATGATTTGTCAAAGCTACGAGAGGTCGGAATGACCGGAAAATGGTCGCCGGACAGCTGGCGCAGCAAGCCGATCGTTCAGGTTCCTGTGTACC
This sequence comes from Rhodospirillales bacterium, assembly GCA_026193355.1. GTDB lineage: Bacteria > Pseudomonadota > Alphaproteobacteria > Rhodospirillales > JAPHTL01 > JAPHTL01. The sequence continues at coordinate 4,438 of JAPHTL010000001.1, read as the reverse complement.
CGGACGCTGCCGAATTGAATGCCGTGGAGAAAGAACTCCGGCGTTACCCCCCGCTTGTCTTCGCAGGCGAGGCGCGTGCGCTGAAGGCGTCGCTGGCGCGCGTGTCGAAGGGTGAGGCGTTTTTGCTGCAAGGCGGCGATTGCGCCGAAAGTTTCGCTGAATTCCATCCCGACAACATCCGCGACACCTTCCGGGTGTTGCTGCAGATGGCCATCATCCTGACCTTCGGCGCAGCCTGTCCGGTGGTCAAGGTCGGTCGCATGGCCGGACAGTTCGCGAAGCCCCGTTCGTCGGACAATGAGACCATCGACGGTGTGACCCTGCCGAGTTACCGCGGCGACATGATCAACGGCCCGGATTTCACGGAAGCCGACCGCATCCCCGATCCGCAGCGCCTGATCAAGGCATATAACCAGTCGGCATCGACGCTCAACCTGCTGCGCGCCTTTGCGCAGGGCGGGTATGCGGACCTGCACAAGATGCACCGCTGGACGCTCAGTTTCATCGCCAAGACTCCGCAGGCCGAGAAGTATCAGGAAATGGCCGACCGTTTGCAGGAGACCCTGGCCTTCATGGCGGCCTGTGGGTTGACCGCCGAAAGCACACCGCAGATCCGCGAGACCGATTTCTTCACTGCCCATGAAGCGCTGCTGCTGGGATACGAAGAGGCCATGACCCGTATCGATTCGACGACGGGTGAATGGTATGACACATCGGCCCATATGCTGTGGATCGGTGATCGCACACGTCAGCTTGATCACGCCCATGTCGAATTCATGCGCGGCATCGGAAATCCCGTCGCCTTCAAGGCCGGCCCGACGATGGACCCGGACGAACTGATTCGCCTGATCGATGTGCTCAACCCCTCAAACGAGGCGGGGCACGTGACCGTCATTACCCGCATGGGCGCGGAACAGGTGGAAGCAAAGCTTCCCAATCTGGTTCGCAAGGTGAAGGCGGAAGGCCGGAATGTGGTCTGGGCCTGCGATCCGATGCATGCCAACACGGTAAGTGCCGGTGGTTTCAAGACGCGCCATATCGACCGGATTCTCGAAGAGGTTCGCGGTTTCTTCGCCGTGCACCGTGCCGAGGGAACCTATGCGGGCGGCGTTCATTTCGAAATGACGGGGCAGGATGTGACCGAATGCGTCGGTGGCGCCCGCGCCGTGACCGAAGCCCGCTTGGGCGACCGCTACCATACCCATTGCGATCCGCGGCTCAACGCAAGTCAGGCGCTGGAACTGGCGTTTCTGGTGGCCGAGGCGCTCAAGATCGAACGTGATCTGCGCGCGCCCGTCGCCCTTCCCGGTCGGTAATACGTCGTTCCGGCGGATCAGCCTTTTTTCCGCGCCGCCTCAAGCTCCCCCAGCGCGGCGCGCGCCGCTGCGATGGCCTTGTCGCCCAACTTTGATTCGAGCGCCTTGCGCTGGTCATGGTTGGCGAGTGCCTGATTCAGGCTCGCGAACATGGCTTCGGTAAGCTTGAAAAAAGCGGGACCCCCGAACTGCCATCCTTCGGTTTCCCGGCTTGTCCTGTCGTCGGGGTTCGTCGCGGCCATATGGGAATTGATCAGGTCTTCCATCCAGGCCTTGCGACGTTCAGGCACACTGAAATACGGGGCCATGTCGACCAACGACTCGATGACCAGTTCCTGCGAATCCGGATCGGCATAGACGGTTTCCCAATCGACGGTGCCGTCTTTCTCTTTCAGGCGGTTGACGATCACGCGGGTTCGCCCGTGCAGGCGCTCGACGTTTTCCTCGCCCAACATCTTGGTGATCGCCAGAAAAAAACCGGGAAGGAACCGCCGCGGCAAACCGCCGCGGCTGAGCGTCATGCCTTCCTCGCCAAGAAGGATATGGGAGAAGGTTTTGACCAGCAGCCGGTCGAAGGGATAGCGCCGCGCCTGATCCCAATTCGCCCTCTCCCGTGCGGATGCGAACTGCCTGAAGGAACGCGTTATTTGCGCCTCAAGATTGGCGGTGTCGCCTTCCATCATCCCGCGAAGATCGCCGAGGTCCTTGACCGAAAGGGATCCCCCACGCCTGATTGCCTCGCCGACAAGACGGTCGATAATTGAATCGACAAACGTCTTTGCAAGGCTGTGTTCCGGGTGCTGTGCTGGGGGCGATTTCGTTTGATCGTTCATGGACGGTTCGTTTGCATCTGATGTAATTTTCTTTTGTTCGTCACCATAACATGACTAATGGGCGAACGTCATCAGACGAGGGGGCATGGACCGGCGGCGGAGACTCTGCTAACCCTAGGCCCCGGAAGGAAATACCGATGAGAGGGAACGCTCTTGGGCCTGCATATCCATAATACACTGACGCGCCGGAAGGATGCCTTTGAACCGATCGATCCGGCGAATGTGCGCATGTATGTGTGCGGCCCAACGGTCTATGACTACGCCCATATCGGCAATGCGCGTCCGGTGGTCGTTTTCGATGTTCTCTACCGGCTTCTGAAGACGATCTATCCCAAGGTCACCTACGTTCGGAACATCACCGACGTGGACGACAAGATCAACGCCCGCGCCCGCGAGAGCGGCGAGGATATCCGCGCCATCACCGAACGCACGGCGGACGCCTTCCATGCCGATATGGCGGCGCTTAATGCGCTCCCGCCCGATATCGAGCCGCGCGCCACCGAACACATCCCCGAAATGACCGCCATGATCGAGACGCTGATCGCCTCGGGGCATGCCTACGAAGCGGAGGGGCATGTCCTGTTCAGCGTTGCCTCTTTCGACGGTTATGGTGCGCTGTCGGGCCGCAACCGCGATGAAATGATCGCCGGCGCCAGGGTCGAGGTCGCGCCCTACAAGCGCGATCCGGCTGATTTTGTCCTGTGGAAGCCATCCGGTGAGGACGAGCCGGGTTGGCAAAGCCCGTGGAGTTACGGCCGTCCCGGCTGGCATCTGGAATGTTCGGCGATGAGCGGCCGCTATCTGGACAAGACATTCGACATCCACGGCGGCGGTCAGGACCTGATCTTCCCGCATCATGAAAATGAAATCGCCCAGAGCGTCTGCGCCCACGGGGGAACACCGTTTGTTCGATACTGGATGCACAACGGTTACCTGATGGCCGAGGGTGAAAAGATGTCCAAGTCGCTGGGCAACTTCTATACGGTGCACGAACTTCTCGATGACTTCCCCGGCGAGGCCATCCGCCTGGTTCTTTTGCAGACCCATTACCGTCAGCCGCTGGACTTTACCCGCGATGGTCTGGTGCAGGCTAAACAGACGCTGGACCGTTTCTACACGGCATTGCGGAACGCTGGTGATGTGGCTGGAGAAAACGACGGTGTGTCCGGTGGGGTTGCTGAGGCGCTTCTTGACGATCTCAATACGCCATTGGCGCTGAGCCATCTGCATGAGCTTGTGACGTCGCTCAACAAGGAGAGCGATCCTGATGTCCGCGGACAGTTGAAGGCCGCGCTGCTGGCCGGGGCCGAACTTCTTGGTTTGCTCAGGCAGGAGCCGGAAGACTGGTTCCGCTGGCAACCGGCAGGTTCAGCCACCCTTGACGAGGACCAGATCGAAAAACTGATCGCCGAACGCATCGCCGCGCGAAAGGCGAAGGATTTCGCCGCCGCCGACCGGATTCGTGACGATCTGTCAGCCATGGGGGTTGTTCTTGAGGACGGGGCGGGCGGCACGACCTGGAAACGGGCCTAGGGTGTAGCGACCGGGCCTCAGAATCAGCCGATCATTGCGTCGATTTCGCCTTGATCCATGACCGAAATGCCGCCGTGCATGATGCCTGAGGCATGATCCATCAGCTTCTGAATGACCCGTGAAAGCGCTTTTGCGTTTTCGCGCAACAGGTCGAGGTTCCCGGCCTGCAGGTCTGCTTCCAGTCGATCAATGCTGGAAGTGATAAGATGGTCAAGCTGGCCGATGGTTTTCTCGAATGGCGCCTTGAAGCGGGCCGGGACGTGCTCGTATGCGTCAGCGGCAAGTTCCGCCTCGGAAAATGTGCTGGCGCGGACGAAATCCGGATAGCTTTTGGGTTGCCATTCCCGCGCTTCCTCCAGAAGCTCCGGCATGTCGGGAATCATCTCCAGCAGCATGACGATCTCATTGAAATGATTTAGATAGTCTGTCGCCAGAAGGGTTTGTGGGCTGATGTTCGTTCCCTGCGCCTTTTCCCGAAAGGCGAGGTACCCTTCGGTCAGTTCTTCAGGAGAAAGATCAACGTCGTCGTTCATGGTGTTCCGAGGCCAGCGTTGGTTGAATGTGGTTCTTTTGAGCTTCCCGGGGCCGTATATTTTCCACAAGCATACGGTTGATTGATCTCTTAGCCAAGAGCCGTCGCCGGGCACTTGTAATAGAATGTCAAATTGGGCATCCTCGCCGCCTCGTGGAATTCTGGAAAAAAGCGGGTCGAATCATGAGCGACGATCGCGTTTACCTCTATGACAGCACCCTGCG
>JAPHTL010000289.1 GCA_026193355.1 Rhodospirillales bacterium | reverse complement strand
TCCGCGCGCGGCTTTTCGCGGTTTCCATTAAGGCGATTGAGGTCCCCGCCCGCACAGAAAGCCTCCCCCGCTCCCCTGAGGACAATGGCGCCAACATCCGGATCTTTTCCCGCGGCCTCCAGCGCCGTGCGGCCTTTGGCGTAAACCGCAGGAGAAAGGGCATTGCGCGCCCCCGGGTTGTCCATGGTCAGAACCAGAACCCGGCCCAGACGCTCTTCACCCAGACTTGCCGTCATTTCGCACCACCGGAATAATGTTATGATTACAAACAGACTACTCCCTCTGGATTCCCCGTCAACGATGGGCGAAAAAGGGGGTCGACCGGAATGGGAGCAAGATAATGACATTCGACGCCAATCGCGCAGACCTCACCATCGGAATCGTGGGGGCCGGCGCCATGGGACGCGGGATCGCCCAGATTGCGATCGCTGGGGGCATGACCGTGCTTCTTCATGATACGCGCGACGGAGCGGCCGATGAGGCCATTGCCTTCGTCGGCGGCATGCTTGCCCGCGCCGTCGAAAAGGGAAAGATGGACAAGGCGGCGGCGGACGCCGCTGCGTCACGTATGAAAAAGGCCGAAGCGCTGGTGAACCTGGCGACCTGTCACGTAATCATCGAAGCCATCGTCGAGGATCTGGACGTCAAGAAAGGCCTTCTGCGCGATCTGGAAGGTATCGTCAGCGGCGACTGCATTCTGGCATCCAACACCTCGTCGCTGTCGGTGACGGCCATCGCTGCGGCCTGCGACCGTCCAGAACGGGTTGCCGGGTTCCATTTCTTCAACCCCGTTCCCCTGATGAAACTGGTTGAGGTCATCAAGGGCGTCCTGACCGACGAATGGGCGGCGGATGCCTTGCACACCATCGCCGGGCGGATGGGGCACACGGCGGTGCGCGCCGCCGACACGCCGGGCTTCATCGTCAACCACGCGGGGCGCGGCTATGGAACCGAGGCCCTGCGCATCGTCGGCGAATCGGTCACCAACTTCGCCACCGTGGATCGCATCATGCGCGAGACCGCGGGCTTTCGCATGGGGCCGTTCGAACTTCTCGACCTGACGGCGCTGGATGTCTCGCATCCGGTGATGGAATCCATTTACCATCAATACTACGAGGAACCGCGCTATCGCCCGTCACCCATCACGCGCCAAAGGCTGGCGGCGGGACTGGTCGGCCGCAAGACGGGACGGGGATTTTATTCGTATGAGAATGGCAAGGCCGTCACACCCGCCGAATCCCCCGCCCCGACCCAGATGCCCGACAGCGTCTGGATCGATCCCACCAATCCAGAAACCCGTGAGGCCATCGCGGCCATCGTCACGAAGGCCGGTGTGCCGGTGGACGACGAGGCCCAACCGGGCGGAAGGTCGCTGTGCATCGTCCTGCCGCTCGGCAAGGATGCCACCACAACGACAATGGATCTGGGGCTCGACCCCCAACGAACGGTGGGCGTCGATACGCTGTTCGGGCTTGATCGACGGCGCACATTGATGAAAACGCCGGTGACCGATCCCACCATGCTGGCTTCCGCGCATGCGCTTCTGGCCGCCGATGGCACGGCGGTCAGCATTATTTCAGACAGCGCAGGCTTCGTCGCCCAGCGCATCATCGCCACCATCGTCAACATCGCCTGCGACATGGCCCAGCAGGGTGTCGCCGAACCCGCCGATATCGACCGGGCCGTCACCCTCGGGCTGGGCTATCCCAAGGGGCCGCTGGCCTGGGGGGACGCGCTTGGCGCGGATCGAATCCTGGCCATTCTCGACGCGATGGTTGCGTTCTATGGGGACCCGCGCTACCGGGCGTCTCCATGGCTGAAACGCAGGGCAATCATTGGTGTTTCGCTGCTTTCGCCGGAAAGCTGAACAATGGACTGAACGGGCCTGGTTTAATGTTGACAGTGGATGGCGCGCCTGTCAGAAAAGCACAAAATAAAACGTAAAATACTGCGAAAAATCGCAGTCACACGCTCGAGAGGAACACCGACGGCCAACGGATGACTGTCGGTTT
>JAPHTL010000148.1 GCA_026193355.1 Rhodospirillales bacterium | reverse complement strand
CCGCGAAGAAGAAGCTGATCGATCCCGGTATAGAGGCTTCCACCCCAAAGCCCCCACTTGAATGACGGGCGAACATTGCGCGCAAGGTACAGTTCCTCGCGCACCCACGACTTGTCGAAGGCATCGCCGTAGCCAGTCAGGTCGTCGGACACGCGGTCCGCGCCCAGGGCCTCGAAGACGGATTCGGCGGCGATCATGCCCGACTTCATGGCCGTGTGCGTTCCCTTGATTTTCGGCATGTTCAGGGTGCCCGCCTCGCAACCGACAAACATGCCGCCGGGGAAGGACAGTTTGGGAAGGCACTGGAATCCGCCTTCGTTCAGCGCCCGTGCGCCATAGGCGATGCGCCGCCCGCCTTCGAACGTGCCGCGGATCGCGGGATGGGTCTTGAACCGCTGGAATTCCTCATAGGGGCTCAGGAAGGGATTCGTATAGTCCAGCCCGACGACGAAGCCGACGGCCACCTGATTGTTTTCCAGGTGATAGAGGAAAGACCCGCCGTAGGTGTCGCTCGACAGCGGCCATCCCGCAGTATGGACCACAAGGCCCTGCTTGTGTTGTGCGGGGTCGACTTCCCAAAGCTCCTTGATGCCGATGCCATAGGTCTGCGGCTCTCCAACCTCCAGATCGAAGCGTTCCTTGAGCTGCTTGCCCAGATGCCCGCGGCACCCTTCAGCGAAAATCGTGTACTTCGCGTGCAACTCGACGCCCGGCTCGAATGCTGGACCGGGTTCCCCCTCGCGGTTTCGGCCCATGTCGCCCGTGGCGATGCCCTTGACCGATCCGTCTTCGTTGAACAGGACTTCGGCGGCGGCGAAGCCGGGGTAGATCTCGATCCCCAGCGATTCGGCCTGTTCGCCAAGCCAGCGGCACAGGCTGCCCAGACTGATGATGTAGTTGCCCTCATTGTGCATGGCGGGCGGCATGAAAATTTTCGGCGTCGCGGTCGCGCCGGTTTCCGTCAGGAAAAGAACCTTTTCGTCGGTGACGGGTGTATTGAGCGGCGCGCCGCGTTCCTTCCAGTCGGGGAAAAGTTCATCAAGCGCGCGCGGTTCCAGCACAGCGCCCGAGAGGATATGGGCGCCGATCTCGGACCCTTTTTCGACGACGCAGACGGTGATCTCGGACCCCTTGTCCTGTGCAAGCTGCATCAACCGGATCGCCGCAGACAGGCCGGACGGGCCGCCCCCCACGACAACTACGTCAAATTCCATGGATTCCCGTTCCATCGGCCCTCTTCCCTTTCGTATCCCTGCGCCCCCCCTTTCTGCAGCCTTATTAAAGGCCTTCGGAAGGTTGGCAACTATGGCCGGAACAACCGGATCGTGGCAAGAATTTGTTGCGGTGCAATATCTTCACCGAACCTCTGTGACATACCCTGAACCACCTGCTAGGCTTCGTTTCATGGACGCATTGGACACACCCGGGGAAATCCTTCGCTGGCACATTGACGCCGGTGTCGACGAGTGCATCGGTGAATCGCCGGTGAACCGTTACCTGACCGATGCCCCGAAAACGATCCCCGCCACGCTGTCGAACATCGTCGCGCCGCCGGAGCCCCAAAAGGCCAGCGCGGCAGCGACCCCGCAGCGGATCGAGGTAATGGCCCAACCCGAAGTCGTGCAACAGGCCTGTGACCTTGCCCAGGCGGCGAAAACCGTCGAGGAACTGCGCGCCGCGCTGGACGCCTTCACCGGCTGCGCCCTGAAAGCCACGGCGACCAACACCGTTTTCGCCGACGGCAACCCGAAAGCGCCGGTCATGCTGATCGGTGAAGCGCCGGGCGCGGACGAAGACCGTCAAGGCCTGCCGTTCGTTGGCGCCAGCGGACAGCTTCTCGACCGCATGCTGGCCTCCATCGGGTTGAGCCGCGCGGAAAACGCCTATATCACCAACGTCGTTTTCTGGCGTCCGCCGGGGAACCGCAATCCGACGACGGGAGAAATCGCCGCCTGCCTGCCATTCGTTGAGCGTCATATCGAGATCGTCGACCCCCAGGTTCTCATTCTTCTCGGCGGGTCGTCCGCCAAGACGATTCTTGCCCGAAGCGAAGGGATCACCAGACTGCGCGGCAAATGGTTCGAATATGAAAGCGCGGGGCTTTCCCGCCCCGTCCCCACCCGCGCGTTGTTTCATCCCGCCTATCTGCTGCGCACGCCGGGTCACAAGCGCCTTGCCTGGCGCGATCTTCTGGAAATTTCCGACGTCATCAACAAGAAGCCCTGATGGCGCCGCCCAAGGTTGACTTGTCCACAGGCTGTGGATAACTTTTCCTTTGCTGTAAGGGGGCATTGGGGCTGCGGACCTTGACAGGACCGGACCCGTCGGCGACAAGAACCCGAGCCAGGGGGAAGCCATCTTTTGCGCATAGACCCGAAAACACCGGACCGTACGCACGGTCGGAAACCGCAGCAGTGGATTTCCGTCGTTTTCGCGACCCTTGCGTTGCCCCTTGCCGCATTCCTTCTTTTCGCCGTTCCCGCCGCCGCCAATCCTGAAGTCGCCGCCCTTGCGCGCCCCCCGGCATCGGCCGAGGCGGCCAT
>JAPHTL010000242.1 GCA_026193355.1 Rhodospirillales bacterium | reverse complement strand
GGAACGAACCCGCGATGGGAGGCTCCGGTTATCAATGCCCGTATCCGGGAACGCTATCTTCGTGGCGGACTTTCCGTCGGCGTCGTCGGACCGCAACTCGACCTGACTTACCGTTACGACTACCTCGGCGACGGCCCCTCGGCGCTGAGCGCCCTTGCCGACGGCAAGGATGGTTTCGCCAAGGTTCTCAAGAAAGCCGAACGTCCCATGCTGATCGTTGGTGCAGGCGCACTTGCACGCAGCGACGGCGCAGCGGTTATTGCGCTGGCCGGGCAGATCGCCAACAAGCTTGGCATGATCAAGGATGGGTGGAACGGCTTCAACGTTCTCCATACTGCGGCGTCCCGTGTCGGCGGCATGGAAACCGGCTTTGTTCCCGCCAATAACGGCCGGGACATCGACGGCATTCTGGACGGCGCATCGAAGGGCGAGGTTGAGGCCATTTACCTTCTCGGCGCAGATGAAATCGACATGGCGCGCCTCGGCAAGGCCTTCGTGATCTATCAGGGTCACCATGGGGATGCTGGCGCGGCGCGGGCCGATGTCATCCTGCCCGGCGCCGCCTACACGGAAAAGCAGGGAACCTGGGTCAACACAGAGGGCCGTGTGCAGCGCGGTGAACTGGCATCCTTCCCGCCGGGCGAGGCCAAGGCGGACTGGACGATTGTCCGGGCGCTTTCGGGTGTTCTCGACAAGGTTCTGCCATTCGATTCCATTGAAGGCTTGCGGGCCGCCATGGCCAGTGAAAATCCCGTTTTTGCGACGGTCGATACGATCACGCCTGCAGATTGGTGCGCGGTCGGTCAGGAAGGAAAACTGGACGATGCGCCGTTCGTATCGCCAATCGCCAATTTCTACATGACGGATCCGATCAGCCGGTGCTCGCCGACAATGGCCGCGTGCACCGAAGTATTCATCCGCGGGGCGCAGGAAAGGACCGGCACCGATGGTTGAGCTCTGGAACAACTACCTTTGGCCGCTGATCTGGATCGTCATCCTGATCGTTGTGATCGTCGTGCCGCTTCTGGTCGCCGTTGCCTACCTGACCTATGCCGAACGCAAGGTCATCGGCGCGATGCACCTGCGCAAGGGACCGAACGTGGTCGGGCCATTCGGGCTGCTTCAGCCGTTTGCCGACGGCCTCAAGCTGTTCCTCAAGGAAACCGTGATTCCGACCGGTGCGAACAGGGGGGTTTTCATCGCAGCGCCGATGGTCACCTTCTTCCTGGCGCTTGTCGCCTGGGCGGTCATTCCCTTTGGCGAAGGCATGGTTCTGGCGAATATCAACGTCGGCATCATGTATCTGTTCGCCATATCAAGCCTTGGCGTCTACGGCATCCTGATGGCCGGTTGGGCCAGTAATTCGCGCTACGCTTTCCTTGGCGCGCTGCGCTCGGCCGCACAGATGGTGTCCTACGAGGTCGCGATGGGCTTTATCATCATCACCGTGTTGCTCTGCGTCGGTTCGTTAAACCTGACCGATATCGTGATGGCGCAGAAGACCGTCTGGTTCGTGATTCCGCTATTGCCCATGGCTGTGCTGTTCTTCATTTCGACGCTGGCCGAGACGAATCGCCATCCCTTCGACCTTCCCGAAGCCGAAGCCGAACTTGTGGCCGGTTATAACGTTGAATATTCGGCGATGACCTTCGCCATGTTCTTCCTCGGTGAATACGCAAACATGATCTTGATGGCCGGCATGACCGTCATCCTGTTCTTCGGGGGCTGGTTGCCGCCGATCGATATCGCGCCGTTCAACTGGATTCCCGATCCGGTTTGGTTCGCATTGAAGATCTCGGCGGTCCTGTTCGTTTTCATCTGGGTGCGCGCCGCTTTCCCGCGCTACCGCTATGATCAGTTGATGCGTCTCGGATGGAAGGTCTTCCTGCCGATCTCGCTGGCCGCCGTAGTCGTCGTCGCGGGCGTTCTTGTCGCCTTCGACCTGACGCCGGTTGTGAAGTGAGGAGGGCGCGATGAGCTTCATTCAACGCAGTATTCGCACCGTCTTCCTCACCGAACTGCTGTCCGGCATGTGGCTTACGTTCCGGTACATGTTCAGGCCGAAGGTCACGATCAACTATCCGTACGAGAAAGGCCCGCTAAGTCCCCGTTTCCGCGGGGAACACGCATTGCGGCGTTATCCCAATGGCGAGGAACGCTGTATCGCGTGCAAACTTTGCGAGGCGACTTGTCCCGCACAGGCGATCACCATTGAGGCAGAGCCCCGTGATGATGGCAGCCGCAGGACATCGCGTTACGATATCGACATGACGAAGTGCATCTACTGCGGGTTCTGTCAGGAAGCCTGTCCCGTGGATGCCATTGTCGAAGGGCCGAATTTCGAATTCGCCACCGAAACCCATGAGGAACTCCTCTACGACAAGGGAAAGCTTCTGGCCAACGGGGAACGGTGGGAGACGGAGCTTGCGGTGCGTATCGCCGCAGATGCCCCTTACCGCTAGGACAGAGAGGGACAGGGGAAAATGACTTTTGAAACGACGATATGCCGGGGCCGAGTGTTGGCCGGGTGGGTGAACGAATGATTATTCAGGCATTGGCGTTCTATATGTTTGCGGGAATTGCGATTGCCGCCGGGATCATGGTTATCTCGGCGCGTAACCCCGTTCACTCGGTCCTGTTCCTGATCCTTACATTCTTTAACGCCGCGGGCCTTTTTGTCCTTCTTGGCGCGGAGTTCCTGGCGATGATCCTTGTGGTCGTCTACGTGGGCGCCGTTGCGGTCCTGTTCCTGTTCGTCGTGATGATGCTGGATATCAACTTCGCCGAGCTGCGCGAGGGTTTCCTTCAATACCTTCCCATTGGCGCCCTCGTAGGACTGATCCTGCTGGTGGAACTCGCCATGGTGTTCGGTGGCTGGCATTTCGCGCCCGAAGCGGCGAAATCCGGCGCAATGCCGATACCTTCACCCGATATGGTGACCAATACCCATGCGTTGGGGCGCGTCCTCTATACCAATTACGTCTATCTCTTCCAGGCGGCGGGTGTTGTGCTTCTGGTGGCGATGATCGGAGCCATTGTTCTGACCCACCGCTCACGCCCGGGCGTTCGCAAGCAGGATATTTCACGACAGGTTTCGCGACGCGCCGAGGAAACGGTTGAAATGCGCAAGGTAGAACCGGGGAGCGGCATCTGATGTTGGAAATCGGCCTTTCGCACTATCTCGTCGTTTCCGCGATCTTGTTCGCGCTGGGAACCTTCGGCATTTTCCTGAACCGGAAGAACGTCATCATTATCCTGATGTCCGTGGAGCTGATCCTGCTTTCAGTGAATATCAATCTGGTCGCTTTTTCGGCGCACCTGAACGATCTGGTCGGGCAGGTCTTTGCGCTGTTCATTCTGACCGTCGCAGCGGCGGAGGCCGCGATCGGCCTCGCCATTCTTGTCGTCTTCTTCCGCAACCGCGGCAGTATCGCGGTTGAGGACATCAATGCGATGAAAGGTTAGCCGATGTATACGGCCGCAATATTCCTGCCGCTGCTTGGCTCCCTGATCGCGGGCCTCATTGCCCTTTTCGGGCCAGAAGAGGAACACGCCAGGCATCGTTCCGACCGGATCGCGCAGATCGTGACGTGCGGTGGCCTTTTGCTGTCCCTGCTGTTCTCGATCATCATTTTCGCCGAGGTGGCCCTTGGTGGCCAGCCGGTTACTGTCCAGCTGTTCACCTGGATCCAGTCCGGTGGGCTTGACGTTTCATGGGCGTTGCGTTTCGACACCCTCACAGCGGTGATGATGATCGTCGTAACCGGCGTTTCGGCCATGGTTCATGTCTATTCCGTCGGATACATGCACCATGATTCGAGCATTCCCCGGTTCATGTCTTATCTGAGCCTTTTCACCTTCTTCATGCTGATGCTGATCACGGCGGACAACCTTCTTCAGCTTTTCTTCGGCTGGGAAGGGGTGGGGCTTGCGTCTTATCTGCTGATCGGTTTCTGGTACGACAAACCGTCGGCCAATGCTGCGGCGATCAAGGCCTTCCTCGTCAACCGTGTCGGCGATTTTGGTTTCGCACTCGGTATTCTGGCGACGTTCGTTCTGTTCGGAACAATCGACTTCGACACCATTTTTTCCGCTGCGGCATCCCAGAAGGACGCGACATTCAACCTTCTGGGCGTCGAGATGCACGCTCTGACCGTTATCTGTCTGCTGCTGTTCGTCGGCGCGATGGGCAAGTCGGCGCAGTTGGGCCTGCACACCTGGCTGCCTGACGCCATGGAGGGCCCGACCCCGGTTTCCGCACTGATCCATGCGGCGACGATGGTGACGGCAGGTGTGTTCATGGTGGCGCGGCTGTCGCCCATGTTCGAATATTCCGATACGGCTCTTGCCGTGGTGACCATCGTCGGCGCATCGACCGCGTTCTTCGCCGCGACCATTGGCTGCGTACAGAATGACATCAAGCGTGTCATCGCGTATTCGACCTGTTCGCAGCTTGGATACATGTTCTTTGCCTGCGGCGTTTCCGCCTATTCGGCCGGTATCTTCCACCTGATGACCCACGGGTTCTTCAAGGCGTTGCTGTTCCTTGGCGCGGGTTCCGTGATCCACGCCATGTCGGACGAACAGGACATGCGCAAGATGGGCGGGATATGGAAGCTGATCCCCGTTACCTACGTCCTGATGTGGACCGGAAATCTGGCGCTTGCCGGCATTTGGCCTTTCGCAGGCTTCTATTCCAAGGACATCGTTCTGGAAGCCGCCTTCGCCGCGAACACCTGGGTAGGCACCTACGCCTTCTGGATGGGAATCGCAGCCGCCTTCATGACCGCGTTTTATTCATGGCGCCTGCTGCTGATGACGTTCCACGGCAAGCCGCGAGCCAATGAAGTCGTCATGGCGCATGTGCACGAATCGCCGAAGGTGATGATTGCGCCGCTTGTTCCACTGGCCCTTGGCGCGCTGTTTGCCGGCTATATCGGCTACGAGTATTTTGTCGGCCACAACGCCGGCACATTCTGGGGCAACGCGATCCTCATACTCGAAGGTCATACGGCTTTGGAAGATGCCCATCATGTGCCGATGTGGGTGAAGTATCTGCCGCTGGTGATGGGCGTTGGCGGTATCGCGCTGGCCTATGTCCTCTATATGTTCGCGCCGGGTATTCCCGCAAGAATCGCGGGAAGTTTCCAGCGTATCTATCAGTTCCTGCTGAACAAATGGTACTTTGACGAGCTTTACGATTTCCTTTTCGTCAGGCCAGCTTTCTATCTCGGCAGAAATCTCTGGAAGAGCGGTGACGGCGCGCTGATTGACGGCGTTGGCCCGGATGGCGTTGCCGCGGCGACGTTGTCGATTGCACGGCGTACTGCACGCCTGCAAAGCGGTTACCTCTTCCACTATGCGTTCGCGACGCTGATTGGCGTCGTGGTTTTGATCACCTGGTATCTACTGGTTCGCTAGGGGGAACTAAATGAACGACTTGCCGATCCTTTCGATCGTGACGTTCCTGCCTTTGGCCGGGGCGGCGTTCATCCTGTTGATCCGTGGCGCACCAGAGGTCGAGGCGCGCAACGCACGAAACGTTGCGTTGTGGACGTCGGGCGTGACGTTCCTGATCTCGTTGTTCCTCTGGTCCGGATTCGACAACAGCACAGCGGCCTTCCAGTTCGTGGAGAAGGCTGAATGGATGCCCGCACTGGGGATCACCTACCACATGGGCGTGGATGGGATATCGGTGTTCTTTGTCCTGCTGGCGACGTTCCTGACACCAATCTGCATTCTGGCAAGCTGGGAGTCGGTCACCAAGCATGTGCGCGAGTACATGATCGCCTTCCTGGTTCTCGAAACCCTGATGGTCGGCATGTTCTGCGCGCTTGACCTTGTCCTCTTCTATGTCTTCTTCGAAGGCGTCCTGATCCCGATGTTCCTGATCATCGGCATCTGGGGAGGCGCGCGCCGCGTCTATTCGGCATTCAAGTTCTTTCTCTACACACTCGCCGGCTCGGTTCTGATGCTGCTGGCGATGCTGGCCATCTATTTCGAAGCTGGCACCACGGACATTCCGACCCTTCTGACATACGATTTCCCCGAAGGGATGCAGAGCTGGCTTTGGCTGGCGTTCTTCGCTTCCTTTGCCGTCAAGGTGCCGATGTGGCCCGTGCACACCTGGTTGCCGGATGCGCACGTCGAGGCGCCGACAGCCGGTTCCGTGATTCTGGCGGGCGTGCTCTTGAAAATGGGCGGTTATGGGTTCCTGCGGTTCTCCATTCCCATGTTCCCGCTGGCAAGCGTGGATTTCGCGCCGCTGGTCTATACGCTTTCGATCGTGGCCATCGTCTATACCTCCCTTGTCGCCCTGGCGCAGGAGGACATGAAGAAGTTGATCGCCTATTCGTCCGTCGCCCACATGGGTTTCGTCACCCTCGGTGCGTTTACCCTTACCATCCAGGGGGTCGAGGGCGCGATCTATCAAATGTTGAGCCATGGTGTTGTTTCGGCGGCGCTGTTCCTCATCGTCGGCGTCGTTTACGACCGGATACATTCCCGCGATATCGAGCGGTACGGTGGTCTCGT